>JAAZEI010000009.1 GCA_012512355.1 Clostridiales bacterium
ACACGGGCGAAGCCGGCGGAGCGTGGATCAATGAAGTATTTATTGAGAGAATCGACTAAACCAGCAGAGTACAAAAGAATGAATTGCGAAATGGGCAGATTTGCATTTGCGTAAAGCTGCATTGCTTTTATTTGTTGAAATTTTATCGTCGCGGCTGCAGCCAAGCCTGCTCCCGCTTAGATTAATGCGGTAAAAATCTCCTGCCTGGGAGATGGGATAACACAGGTTGATACCACCATGCCTTTTTCAGCGGCTTCCTTGATCCCCGAATCAATTGCCGCCTGAACGGCCGCGACATCACCGCAGAGGGTCACAAAAGATTTTCCCCCGATGCCCAGCCCCATACGGACTTCAAGTATATCTACCTGGGCTGTTTTGGCCGCGGTGTCAGCAGCGACTACAGAGGCTGCGATGCTGAAAAATTCCATCACACCCAGGGCCGCCATCTTAGGAGGTACTGAACAGCCGTTGATGGCAGAAATCACCTGGCTGTCGAGGCTGGCGATGACCAAATCATCGACCAGATACTCCTTGGCGAAGCTTCGCCCAACCTCCATGGAGGCAGAAACCGCCGCCACATCTCCGCTGATGATGACGATAAATTTACCGGGACAGACAGTGGCCGCTTTTAATAGTTTTACATCCGCTGTTTTGAGCATGGCATCGCCTGCTTCAATTCCCTTAGCAATGCTGTTTAATTCAAGTAATCCAAGAGATATCATAATCTTGTCCCTCCAATAATCAACACCGCGTCAGAAACCTCACCTACCACGCCGTCTATGCTGGCATGAACATAGGCCCCAAGGCTCTCCCCCTGCATGATACCGATGACCTGGCCGCAGCGTACATGCTCACCTTGACTGACGGCAGCTTTGGCAGAAACGCCGATATGCTGTTTCAAGGGGATATTGACCTGACCGGGAGCCACTGTGTATACCTCTTGGGGCGTATCAAACTCGTATTGATCCACATCCACTCTTGCCGCCATTCTTTGGGAGGGTACTTGACGCCCCAGCCTTGTATCCTGCTGGCTCTTGATCATGGAAAAGGACATGTCGCTGCTTTGTGTACACAGCGCTTCCTTCTCCAGCTGCTGTATGCGTCTGGGCGACAAGCCCATTGGACAGGCAAACAGCTCACATATGCCGCACTCCATGCACAGGACAGCAGAAGGCTCAGGCTTTCCATCCATAGCAAATGACCGCATGGTTAAATGCGGATAAATGGGATGCCCCAGCAAAAATCTCGGGCAAAGATCGGTGCAGTATCTGCACTGTATGCAGCAGGTTTTGGCGCGGCTGCGCATATGGGCGATAGAAAGTTCTGCCCTGTTGACCAGCAGATGCTCCTTGGGGAATACCAGGATACCGCCGCAAGTTTTGGTCACAACGGCTGCTTCTCCCTGTTGCAATAACTCGCCCATCATCGGCCCGCCCAGCAAAACACACGCATCAGGCATGTTCATGCCCCCGGCCGCTGAAATCACATCGCTGACGAATGTCCCCACAGGGACATCATAAAGACCCGGCCTTTTTACTTCTCCCGCTACAGTAATCAGCCGCCTTGTAACAGGTATCCCATCAAAAGCGTGCAAAGCATTGATGGCAGTTGATACGCTGACCACAGTGCAGCCAACATTGCCGGGAAGACCCCTGGGCGGTACCGCCTCCCCCGTGCACTCATACACGACTGACTGTTCATCACCAACAGGGTAAATCGAGGGCAGTGCATGAATGCTTACCTCGAGCTTCAGTTTTTGAACCGCGGCCTGCAAAGCGGCAAGCGGGACATGGTAATGCTCTTTGAGCGCAATCTTCACTTGATTCGCAGAAATAAGATCCCCCAGGCTTCGTGCAGCCCTCACAAGTGTTTCTGCCTGATAAAGCATTAAATATTGATCGCTTTTGAGAAGAGGCTCACACTCCGCGCCATTGATCAGAAGTGTATTTGCTTGGGCAGAAAACTTTTTCCACGCGGGAAACCCTGCGCCTCCACCGCCAACGACGCCTCCGGATTTTAAAAGCTCCAGCTGATTCATGACTTGGCACCGGAGCGCTGAACCTCATGGATATCAATGATAGCCACGATCGAGGCGTCTATGGGCGATTCTTCGTGTCCGATTGCTTTTCTGGCACTGCTTCCCGTGGCCACCAGGACCATTTCACCAATCCCCGCGTCCACAGAATCAACTGCGACAAAACTCTTTCCAACAGGCTCCCCGCTGACTTCCACCGGCTGGACAATCATCAGCTTACAACCTACCAGAGTCTTTTCCTTGCGGGTTGCCCAAATATTTCCAATTACTTTTGCAATAATCATTCTTGCCTCTCCCTGATCAGTGTGATGCCACAGGCTTTTAGCGCGTCAATGGCCAGCGGCGTAATAATCTGACCTTTTTTTAATCGCAATGTTTTTGTATCAGTTTTTTTAAGGGACAGCACATCCCTTTCGCTGATCAGCTTCGACTCAAGAATCGCGTCCGTCTGCGCGGCGGAGGAAGGGCCTTTATCATCAATGCTTTGACTCCCGGCTGCCGGCAGATGATCCTGCGATAAGCTGCAGGAGATATCCTTCCACGCACCCGCCGCATTGGCCTCATCCGTATCGAGATGCAGGGCCAGGGCAGATTCCCCGGAAACACGGACCGTCACAGCATGAAGCGTCATCCCTCTTTGCCCTTCAACCCTCAATGCTATGTCCTGGCCATGACTCACATGAAAAGCTGACGCGTCCTCGGGCGTCATGTGAACATGGCGCTTGGCTATGATGGCACAGGGCTTTTGCACCATATTATCTCCTGCCTGGATACAAACCATGGCAGCGTCTCTCAAATCGCCTGACAGCCTGAGGGGCGCGTCAACTCCCAGGGTTCTGGCGTCAGTGGCAGAAATTTCAACCTGTGAGGCGTCTCGTAGCGGCCCCAATACTGCTACCTTATCCAAAATCCCCTGGGGCCCGATCAGACGTACCCGATATTCAGAAAGATATTGCCCCGGCTGGGAAATGGCTTGTTTGTCAGGTAACACGCTGGTGCCGAAAAGCTTTTTCAGGTCATCGGAGCATAAATGAACATGCCGTGCTGATACTTCCACGGGGATTAAACCGGCATGATCATCTAAAGCCAGGGCTGGCTTGCGCGACAGATCAGGCGGCAGGGGTGAGGGCTCAGATGGTATAAAAAAAGTCTCGGCTTTTTTATCAGCATTATGTTCGGCTGTATCACCCAGACGAGCCACCACCATTCGAACGAGTTGCTCTATCTCTTTTCGTTCCACGCTCAATCACTCCTGTTCTTTGATCGCCTGAAGCTGAAGTACATAAAAGTAGCTGGACAGCCTGTTCATCGCCAGCAGCAGGTCCTGGCGGCTGCAGGATTTGTCCCCCTGACAGAAGGCGGCGATTACAGCAAGCTCAGTTTCCCGCGCCTGGGTGCGCAGCCTGTTAAAAACCGCCCCAATCATTCCTTGGCTTGCGCTGGGAAGCACATGACCGCGAAAGCCAAATTGCTCAGGATGATGAGAAGCATCCCGAATTTGCCCGGCTGTCATGTCGCCCAGGGTCCAATCCCCCAGCGGTTTTCCCGTCACATCAGCCGCCAATACGCGCCTGATCAGCGCCAGGACTTCCTCCAGCGGGGCTTCAAAACGATGTCCGCCGGCTGTCTGTACTGTGATCTGCGCCAAAATAACATCAGCTTCCAAAGAGTCCAGTTTTCCGCGAAGTGCAATGCGCGGGTGTGATTTATGCGTCAGCTGTTTGGCATCAAGATGCGTCATGTATTCCGGCTTTGGATCCTTTGGGCTGGCTGGTTGGCTTTGACTGACAGCTTGGCTGCGGTATAAGCGCAAATCTACCAGATACTGCTTGGCGGCAGGGGTTAGCCTCGCGTCCCGGGGAATCTCATATGCCTCCGGTATGCCATTTGAGAACAAATCCCTTAATTCCATTTCAGTGATATATTGCACGGAATTCTCCTTTCACCGAGTGACAGCCAGACTGTTTCCCTGTTGAGCACCCATGATGAAGATTGCTTAAGCTTCATCAGCTCTCGCCAACCCTATTTTGCGGCTTGAGTATTTTTGTCGCAGGATGCGAAACTTATCCGCCAGCTCAGCAGCGGCAGCATCGGATTCTTTTATTCACTCAGGATTAGATCTTGGGCAGTATCTCGTTGACTTCAACATGCGGTCTGGGAATCACATGCCGTGAAATCAGATGGCCCACTCGCTCCGCGGCGGCAGCACCGGCATCCACGGCGGCTTTTACCGCGCCGACTTCACCGCGCACCATCACGGTCACCAACCCTCCGCCTACATGTGTTTTACCAACCAACACCACATTGGCGGCCTTTAACATGGCATCTGCAGCCTCTATGGACGCAACAAGTCCCTGCGTTTCGATCATGCCTAATGAAACCATTTGCATAGGTCAAACCCTCTTTCTGATCTTAATTGTTATTGTTTTCAGATTCCAAGTGGGGCAAAATACTCTCCAATTCTTCATGAGGCCTTGGAATGACATGCACAGAAAGCAGCTCTCCAACCCGCTGGGCCGCGGCAGCACCTGCATCAGTCGCGGCTTTCACCGCACCCACATCACCCCGGACCATGACTGTCACCAACCCACCGCCCACATGCGTCTTCCCGATTAAGGTCACGTTGGCTGCCTTCACCATAGCATCTGCCGCTTCAATGGATCCTATCAAACCCTTTGTTTCCACCATGCCAAGAGCAATCATCTCACGATTCATTCAGATATCCTCCTAAATATTTAATACCAATTCTATTGCAAGCTGCGTATTTCTCGCAGTACTGCTTCAACAATCACCTGGATATTGGGTTCGGCCTGAATTTTGCTGTCCGCGGCCACTTTACGCGGCGTATGTTGCCCCGCATCCTCGGGCTCTGTCAGGCCCCAGGCAGCCCGGCGTATCTGGAATAAATGGTGCACCGTGACATTGTCGCTGGTCGCTGAACCGCCTACGGTACCGCAGCCCAAGGTAAGCGATGGCATCATCCCCGTGCTTGCCCCGATACTCCCCTGCGTAGAGCCCGTGTTGATCAGCAAGCGTGAGACCGGTTTTTCCAAAAAGAAGGTGCGGATCAATTCCTGATTTGCGGTATGTATGGACAGACTGTGCCCAATGCCCCCAAACCGCAGGAGCGCCAGGCATCGGTCGCAGGCCATATGCCAGTCCTG
>JAAZEI010000083.1 GCA_012512355.1 Clostridiales bacterium
GGAAGAATCTGACTATATCGTCGCCATCAACAAGGATGCAGATGCGCCCATCTTCAGCATCGCCGATGCGGGCATTGTGGGCGATTTGCACAAGATTGTGCCAAAGCTCACGCAGGCTGTAAAAGAATCCAGGAGAAACGCCTGAGGGAATGGGATCAAGCCTGAAATTGCCGGCATAAGATAATCAATAGATTGAGCTCAGCCATTTGCTCTGATTGCAAAGGCTGAGCTTTTTTTAATGTGTTAATGTGCTTAAGTGATGGAAGCAGGCAGGCATATTGTCAGGAAAGCGTTTTTATTTATACTACTCTTAATCATTAAAGCTTTGCTGCATCGGTTCTTTCCGGGGCAATGCTATATCAGAGGGAATTTTGTACTTGGGTGTAGACATCGTCTGCCAAGGCCAGGGACTTGTTCAGCAGCTTTTGCCCGCGGCTGCGCAAGTCCTCTGCAAAAGCAGGATCATCAATACCCCCCAGGTTGATAAGCACATTAAGCCAGGCACCCTGAAGCGCCCCTTTGAGACACAGCATGGCTACACCCAGATCGCTTGCAGCGTTGACATTGCTTTTTCCCAGGATGGAGCCTGTCAGTTCTATTGTTTGTGCTGCCAATTCCATCATCTCAAAGGGTGGAAGGGTGCAGGCTTTGAGCGCTGTTTGCATGGCGGCTTTGCGCAGGGTTTTTTGTTCATCATTATCTTTTGGCAGGGCAAAGACCGCGCTGACAGCCTGGTAGGCTTCCGTATCGCGATCGAGGACTTCCAGAAAACTCTCTGTGAGTTTGAGCATTTGTTCACGGACCTGGGCGCAGAGGGGTTCATGCTCCAGGTACTTTTTGCGCCCCTGGGTAAGCGCGCAGACCATCGCCGTCAGGCCGGCGCCCTGCGCGCCCAGCAGTGCCGCGGTTGAGCCGCCGCCCGGCGCGGGGGCTTGTGAAGCCAGAAGCTGGGTATAGTCTTTTAATGTCATATCGATTAATTTCATAGCGATTGCTCCTTGCTGCTTTTATTCTTGGATGAGGTGATACTCCAGCACCTGTTTGCGGCTGTCAAATTTTTCAATTTGCAGGTAGTATTCCGCCGCGTCAATCAGCGCTTTGGCAGGTGTCAGGCCGACGATTTCCGAGCCCAGGATTCCTACACCCCAGCGCTGCGCCTCCATGCGGATGGTCTCAAAGACACGGTAAAGGGGGGTGCCCTCATAATTGACCATGTTCATGGTGACCTGGGCGATTTGCCGCTCCTGTATCATCACACCCAAGGCCTTGCAATATTTGAAGCCGCCCGAAGACCCGCGGACTATTTTGGCGATGGCCTTGGCAATCTCCAGGTTATCTGTATCCAAATTGACATTGAAGGCCACCAGCGGCATGCGAGCACCGATGGCGGTAATGCCGGCAGTGGGGTGGATTTTACGTTCACCAAAGTCCGGCGCCCACTGACTTTGCAGCAGCTTTTCGGGCATGCCCTCAAATTGGCCTTTTCGCACAGCGGCCAGGTTGACACGCTCAGGCGATGAGGCCGAATCTTCATACAGGAAACTGGGGATCGCAAGTTCATCCCAGATCCGCTGCGCAACGCGCTTTGACAGCGCGATACACTCTTCCATCGTCATGTTCATCATGGGCACAAAGGGGATGACATCCGCAGCGCCCATGCGTGGATGCGCGCCTTCGTGCCTGGTCATGTCGATGGTCTCCATGGCTTTTTTACACAGCAGAAAAGCTGCTTCCTCCATCCCCTCGGGGCTGCCGATCAGGGTGAGGACACAGCGGTTGTGGCTGGGGTCTGACTGAGCATCAAACAGCGAAACGCCCGGCACGCTTTTGGCGACCTGGCTTAGGCCGTCGATCACCGATTTGTCGCGGCCTTCGCTGAAATTGGGAATGCATTCTACAAGTTTGGCCATGGGTCTTCTTCCTCCTCGTCGCGATATGCTGCCTGGGAAGGCAGGGATAGGTTCGATTTTGATATTCGCGTTCTGTGCTATGATAGCGCAGTCTTTCATGAGAAGAATACTACCCTCGGGATGGGGCTGTGTCAAGAAAATGATGGCTGGGGTTTCGTCAGTGAAGCCTGATGCTTATAACTATTCAGGTTCCTCTGGCTTCATTTGGGTATTCATGAGGGTGATGGTGCGGGCGTCATATTCCAGCAAGCCATCTTTTCTCATTTTGTTCAGCTCCCGGCTCAGGGAAGTTCTTTGTACGCCCAACCTTTCAGCCAGGTCTTTTTTGGATAGCGGGAGCTTCACCACAGGGCTTTTTTGACGCATAGATTCATAGGTTAAAAAGTCCAGGATAGATTTTCTGATGGTTTTGCCTGAAAGGGCGTTGATTTTATCCGTCAAAAAGATGCTTCTGTCCGAAATGGAATTCATAAAACCAACCATAAAGTTCTCGCTGTTTTTGCATAGACGAATGATCAGCTCTCTTTGCATGTGCAGAATGCTTGCTGCGGATACGGCCGCCACCGTCATGGGGTAGTAATTGCTGCTTGCGAAGATGAGGTTGGCGCCGATGATATCCTGAGGAGAGAAGATGGACAAGGTCAGGATATTCCCGTTTTCAGTGATATTTTGTACAGCGACTTCTCCCTCCAGGACAATGTCGACATGGCTGCAGATTTCATGCTGAAGGTGAACCACCTGGCTCTTTTCATATTGTTTTATCATATATTCCTTGGATTTGAATAAATGAATCAGCTCTTGCTTTGTAAAATTACGAAAGAGGCTGATGCTGGCGATGGCATCGATGCAGGAAGAAATATTCATTTTCCCCTCCTAAATTCGTACCCATGGTAACTTATTTTGTTCATGCTTTACAGTATACTGCAAATGAAGTTTAAACAGGAATGCCGAAGGTTTTAAGTTTTCTGTCTGTCGCTTCTGAATATATGAAATAGAAGGAGTTTATCTGATGAAAAAAGGCTTGCAAATCACCATACAAATCCTGTTCCTTGCCCTCTTTGTCTTCTTGCTGATAGCGGGCAAACCCCAATTGTGGATGGGTTTATTTCTGCTGGGAGTCATCGCCTCATTTTTACTGGGGCGCGTCTATTGCGGCTGGGTCTGCTCCATCAATACCCTTCTGATGGGAGTTACCTGGCTTAAAAAGAAATTGCGAATCAAAAATCGCAAGATACCGGCTGTCCTAAAAAAATCCTGGGTGCGCTATCTGGCCTTGGGCTTGTTTGCTGCTGTATTTATATTTACCATGGCAACAGGCAAAAAACTTCCTGTGCTGCCCATTTTATTCGCGCTGGGTGTGGGGCTGACATTTTTCTTTCATGAAGAGCTGTGGCACCGCTATTTGTGCCCCTATGGCACCATCATCCATTTCCCCGCTTCAAAGGCAGCCCACTATGTCAGCATCGATGCAGATAAGTGCAACAACTGCGGTGCCTGCATGCGCGTATGCCCTGCCAAGGCTGTCGAGAAACTTGATAAACACCACATCGTCAAAACGGATTGCCTGGTTTGTATGGACTGTGTGACAAACTGCA
>JAAZEI010000084.1 GCA_012512355.1 Clostridiales bacterium
GGTCTGGAGCTGGATGTGATTGATCACTACAATGGCACTGAGCGAAACATCAAAACGCTTTCCGGCGGAGAATCCTTCAAAGCCTCCCTCTCACTGGCGCTGGGTTTATCTGATGAAATACAATCCTCCGCCGGCGGCATCCAGCTTGACTGCATGTTTGTGGATGAGGGTTTTGGCTCTCTCGACGATGAATCCCTTCAGCAGGCTATCAAGGCTCTGGCGAGCTTGGCGCAGGGTAACCGCCTGGTGGGTATTATCTCCCATGTGGGGGAACTCAAAGATAAGATTGACAAGCAGATTATCGTGACAAAGGAAAAGACAGGCGGAAGCAGTGTAGTGATTATTGCATAAATTTGGGCAAACCATGTAACAATTATTGATTTTACTTTCTATAAATACGTATTTATCATTTTACAAGAGAACACCCGTTTTCAGAGGCGGGTGTTCTCTTGTAAAGATATAAGGCTGCCTTGATTCAAGAGCTTTACTGATCAAGGCTGAACGCGCAGGGTTTTAATCTGGTTCTTCATCAAGCGGTACTGAGATTTTCCCAGTGTCAACTTTTTCTTAGATGCTTTGCTCAGGTATATTGCAGTAAATTCATCATTCATCATCGAATGATATTAAAATGAATCCTCATTATTTTTTCCTTATGAACGCTTTCATTTTCTTCAAGATACTTGATAAACCTTGTTCTGCTTTGCTGCGCATACTCCTTAGCATATCCTGCACAGGTACATACAAAATTTGCCATGCCGCTCGAAGATGCTTGATTGTGTCCAGCCAAACTCTTGTGAAGATCAGTCTGATGCGTTCTATTGGTCTTAATAATGCATAAGCACTCTGATAATAGAGGGCGGCGAAGGTGAGCGCAGCATCGTCAGCCTTGGCTTTACCATATAAGACACCAGAGACAGTGTCGCTTAGCTTGAATAGGCCAGCATCGTCGGGGGCGATACGCAGCGCATAGTCGCGCAGCGTTTCGCTTGCTATCATCGGCTTGCTCTGATTAGACAGCGCTATGCTCAAATCCTGCCAATAAACCAACAGTTTCTTTGAGTTATCATGTAATCTTTGTATTCTCCTGTGAGGTTGGGTATCCCATACCCGCCAGATAAATAGCGTCAGACTGGCGATTATTAGAAGAATCCACAGCCAGACTTTGTTTTTAACGCCTCCTGTTTCTGGCAGGGGATCATCCTCCGGCGGCGGGCTGCTCTCGGGCTCCTGGGTAGGTTCGGGGCTGGGCTGTTCGCTTTCGTTTGGGTCGTCAGGTTCCTGAGAAGGCTCGGGTTCAGGATCTTGTTCGGGCTGTGGGGTCTGCTCCGGTTCACTGCCATCAGGCGGGCTGCTGTCAGGGTCTTCATCGGGAGAGGGAGGCATTTCGCCTGTGGTGGCCGTCGCGTCAAAGGTAACCCAGCCCATGGCGGGGATATAAATTTCAGTCCAGGCATGCGCCTGCTGACCGGTGAGCACGATGGGCATGCCATCTTCGCCCGGGGTCGCGACGAAACCTTCAACATAGCGGCTGGGCAGGCCCTGTGTGCGTGCAAGGACTGTCATGGCGCTTGCAAAATATGTACAGTAGCCCTGCCTTGTTTGGAATAAAAAGTGCGATGTAAAGTCCAGATCATCCGGCGCGGGCTTTACATCCAAGGTATAAGTATAATTGGTTTTCAGGTAGTTTCGTATCAGCATCGCGATGCGATAGGGGTCTGTTTCTCCTGCTGTAATCTGCTCTGCTAATTTTGTCACCTGGCCGTTTGGCTGGAGGTGCTCGGGCAGCTGCGTATAAGTGGTTTTGAGCTTATCATAACGGTCATCGGCTTGTCCATGAAGCTCGAGTGCCAGGTCGTCCGTTTGTATTGTACCGCCGATATAAGGCTCATAACTTAGAGCGTAATGATCGCCCTGCTCCAGGTTTCTGGTGATGAAAAGTTCGCTGGCCGCATTCAGGTAGGGAACCATGCCGTCATCCAGATTCAGGCTGCGCAGCCGTTGTGGGACAAAGAGGGTAGAAGGCATGGGGTTGAGCAGGGTGACATCAAGCTGCAATGCCTCAGCCCTTTGAGTCTGTTTTGGCAGGCTGACATCCAGCAGGGTATCGCGCAGCGCAGCAAAGCGCAGTGTGGAATAACTGTAACGCTCGTTGGAGACCGAATCAAACCACCTGCGGCCGTTGTATAGGTTGAGGATGCTGCCGCGCAGGTAAACCTTTTTTGCGGTGTCGACCTCCATGAGGGGGTTGTTAGATATGGTCGGCTTGCCGCCCAGTCCTTTTTCTCCCATAGGCTGGTAACCCAGCGATGACAGAGAAAAGTTCTCCCTGGAATCAGTAAAAAAGAAATAATCATTGATATATTGCCGCAGCTGGTCCGCTTTCTCTTCAAGCGCGGGCTCTGTCTGGCGAAATGGAGGAGTTAGAGCAAAAGCGAGCGCAGCGATTAAAAGAGCTATGGGCAATGCCTTTAAAAAATCTCTGTTTTTTGATTTGTCCGAGGCGGTCTTGCCAATGGCTTCTTGAGCATAGCTTGAATAGACGTACAGCATGGGAATGGCCACCATGGCCGGCAAAAAGTCGGAGATGCCCTGCCGAGCGCCTGAAAACCACATCATCAATACATTTGACAGCAAAAGAGGGGCTGAAAAACTGGGTTCTCCCTGAATCAGCAGGCGGATGTATAAAGTGATGCCAAGGATGGCTGCAGGGATGAGTAAATCAGAATAAAGTATGACCATATGATAGACAGGACTGCCACCCACCAGGCTGTTTAGCATCTCTGCCACGGCCAAATGCAGCTGGCCTTTGTACAGGTACAACCCAAACAAAGAAAAGACCAGGGAATAACCAAAAGGACGCAAGCGTTTTTTCAGCAAGGGAAGGGAAGTAAAAACGAGGGCAAAAACACAGGTCACAAGCAGCGCATACCGTTTTTCCTGTCCTAACAAAAATATCTGCAAAAGCGGCAAGACTAAGCCCCAGCACGCCAGAATCAGCATTCCCGCATCGGTCAGGCAACGCTTTAAGCGCTCAGGCAGGCGTAACATAGCACACCTCCACCAAATGTCTTTGCAGCTGCATCACATATTGGTCATACTGCGGGTTTTCCGGATGGAAGGTAACGAGATAAAAACGGACACTGGGTCCTGAGCGTCTGATATGCTTGACGCCCTCCACGATATTGACATCCAGACGTGTGGTGATGACGATGCTGGCCCCCGTGCGGCGCATGCGGCGAAGTTCGACATTCAATACCTTTTCAAAAGCTTCACCGCCCCGGAAGATCTGGTAGGCCAGTTCTTCCTGCAGCAGCGCAAGTGAACCTTCGCGGTCTGCCTTGAATTCGCCTATCCTCGCTCCATACAAAGGGAGACGAACCGGGTTGCCGCCTTCCATCTGCATTTTAGCCACGGCCAGCGCCGTTTCAGCCAGGGTGTCCTTCAGGCGGTTCAGGCCATCTGGGATTTCCTCAAAGCCTACCGGGTCGCTGCAATCCATCAGCACCAGGGTGTCAGGAGGGGCAGGCAGCTCAAAGCGGCGCACCAGCAGTTCTCGTTTTCTGGAAGATAATTTCCAGTGGATTCGTTTGAGCGGGTCGCCGGGCCGGTAGTTTCTCACGTCATCTGGGGCGGTAATATCTTCTGTTGTTTGGTTGGGCAGCGCTCTGCCGTCATCCATGTGGGCAGACTGCAGCTTGTCCACATCAAAGGGGCGGGGCAGCACCACAACATTCAGCGGCTGCTGCATCCGATACTTTTTGATGAGAAACAGGCGAAAAATATCCTGTAAAAAAATCTGTTTGGCTCCGACGGGAATCACACCGATGTGAGGTAAAAAGAAAGGGAAAGCTACTGTTTTTTGACGCAAAAAACCGGCATCGAGACTGATTTTTGTCTCGCCGCCGGGGATGTCAAGTTGTATTTGCAGCGGGCCAATGGGCAGCAGGCTTTTGTTGCGAATATTAATCAGCAGTTTGGAAGAGGAGCCTCGCATCAGCTTACTCTCGGGTGTCTCTTGGCTAAGGATTATCATACGGCTGGCTGCCAAGAGGCTCAACAGGCTGTAGGCGATCATCAGAATCAAGGCCCAGCTGGCCATATAAAAAATGCGCCCGCCCAGAGACAGGGCACATAAGCCTGTAACCAGCAGGCTGCACACTGTGATAAAAAACCTTGCGGTCATCCCTGCTTGCCGGGTACCGGCAGGGTGTCAAGCAGCTGGCGCAAAATGCCTTCGGCGCTCTGACCCTTCATACGTGCTTCCGGGGTCAGGATCAATCGGTGGCTTAAGACGGGCAGTGCCATGCGTCGCACGTCATCTGGCAGAATGTACTCGCGTCCAGCCAGCACCGCGCAGGCTTGGGAGGCTCGCAGCAGCGCGATAGAGCCTCTGGGGGAAACGCCCAATTGCAGTGCGGCGTTTTGGCGGGTTGCTGCGGAAATGGTGGCTACATAGATGCGAACCTCACGGCTGCAATAAATATTGCCCACAAGGTCCTGCATATCAATGACTTCCTGAGCTGAACAAACAGGCATCAGGCTTTTCATGGGGCTCTCGCGGCCTGAATACCGCTCAAGCACATCGAGCTCCTCTTCAATGGTGGGATAGCCGATGGCGATGCGCAGGAAAAAGCGGTCCATTTGCGCCTCAGGCAGGGGATAGGTTCCCACAAAATCGATTGGGTTTTGTGTGGCGAGCACCATAAAAGGTTTTGGCAGGGAGCGGGTGACTCCGTCCACAGTCGACTGTGCCTCTTCCATAACTTCCAGCAGGCTTGACTGTGTTTTGGGTGAGGTGCGGTTAATTTCGTCAGCCAACAGAATTTGTGTATCAACAGCGCCGGGCTTAAATTCCATTTCACCTGTGCTCATGTTCACCATGGTGAAGCCGGTAATGTCAGAGGGCATAACATCAGGGGTAAATTGAACTCGTTTGAATGAGCAGTTGAGCGAGCGGGCCAGGGCGCTTGCCAGGGTGGTTTTTCCTACGCCGGGCACATCCTCAATCAGCACATGCCCTTTGCATAGCAAAGCGATCAGGGCAAGCTCTATGGCATCATCTTTGCCGACAATCACCTGTCTCACATTTTGCAGCAGAGCATAGATTAAATTCCGTGGGTCAGTGGTCATAGGCTTCCTTCCTGCAGGTCGGAAACGGCCGACCAGACAGGGTTATTATACTGGCACATAGCATATTTTGCAATCTTTCCGTAACCTGTCAGTAACAATTACAAATAGAAATGCCCGCAAAAACAAGGATCTGCCTGAAGCTCTCAGCCCTGCTTGAGCGCTATACTCCTTTCTGATATAATAAATGGTGGGAATGTTCGTTCCCTTGAGAGGAGAAACAATGGGCGAATTTAAACTCGTATCACCCTACCAGCCCAAAGGGGACCAGCCTCGGGCAATAGAAGCTTTGGCCCAGGGCTTTCGCGATGGCCTGGCGGCTCAAACCTTGCTGGGTGTCACCGGTTCGGGCAAGACCTTTACCATGGCCTCCGTTATTGAAGCTGTGCAGCGCCCCACGCTGATCATTGCCCACAACAAAACGCTTGCAGCCCAGCTGTTCAGTGAGTTTCGGGCTTTTTTCCCCGATAGCGCTGTTGAATACTTTGTCAGCTACTACGATTATTACCAGCCGGAAGCCTATATCGCTTCCAGCGATACCTATATAGAAAAAGATTCTTCCATCAACGAAGAGATTGACCGTCTCCGCCACTCCGCAACGGCGGCTTTGCGCGAGCGCCGTGATGTCATCATTGTGGCCAGCGTATCGTGTATTTATTCCATGGGTGATCCCAGTGAGTATACAGGGCAAATGATTTCGCTGCGGCCGGGCATGCGGATGACGCGGGAGGAGCTGGCGCTTAAATTGGTTGCCACCCAATATGAGCGCAACGACATCGGTTTTGCCAGGGGTATGTTTCGCATCAGAGGTGATGTGATGGAAATTATCCCTGCCAATGAAAAAGACAACGGCATCCGGGTAGAGTTTTTTGGCGATGAGATTGAAAGGGTCAGTGAGTTTGAGGTCACCAGCGGCCGCATGATCATGGCTGTGAACCACTATTCGGTCTTCCCCGCGACTCACTACGCTTCTACTGTTGAAGGCCGTGAAGACAGTATTGAGCAGATTGAGCGGGATCTTGAGGCGCAGATTGACTACTTTGAAAAACAAAATCTGCTTTTGGAAGCAC
>JAAZEI010000085.1 GCA_012512355.1 Clostridiales bacterium
AGGAAAAACTTGCTCGGCCTCAAATGCACTCATCACCAAACACGCTTTTCTGTATTTTCCTTGTTCAATGTATTCAAGCATTTGTGTTTCTGCCTGATTGCGCTTCTCAACCTGGACTGTAAGATATTTCTCCGCCATCTCTTTGCCTTTTGGAAGGCATTGGAGAACGGTCAATGCTGCCACAGAATTTTTCATTGTGGCAGGGTCTTTGGCTATGAGTCTTTTTATTAAGTCAATCTTTTTGCCGGAAACTGGAAGGCCATATTGCTTAGACAAATCTTTTAGATCTGGCAAACGATATTTACAACTAAGTGTATTTTCCAAATCTGCTACTCCAATCAACCCTTCGTCCACAAACCTTTTTATTGATTGAGATGGCTTTTCACCCAGTACAGATTCCCAAGCTTCCATTCCAGAAAAGTAATTATGATCGAGAGGATTTAGAAACTTGGTCAATAATAACCAATGTGCAGCTGACTTTTTCCAATCAAATCCAAATATTGAATGTGACATTTTCCCTCCGCTATAATCTCAATAGTCGATCCGGGCATTATTTTCCCCAAAATAAAGTGTTTTCATTTCTGAATTGTAATCGCAATTTAGCCTGCAAACTCACCCCTGGTTTAGCGAAAAACGGATCGCATTCGACGGAATCCGCAAAAGATGCGGATCCCGCCCTACGAAAGAAAAGCCTGATTGGACCCTCATCAGGCTTCCGTCCGCTTTGCGGCGGAAGCCAGCTTCCTCCAGGGAAAGCCCATGAAACCATCAGCTATCAGCTACCTGTACCGGCACGAAGTGGACGGGTATGAACAATGAGCCAACAGCTCAAACAGAATCACATTCGGCGGAGTCCGCAAGAGAGGCGGATTCCGCCCTACAAATTCGGTTAAACTTAATGCATGCCAAATTACATCCGAAACAAGGTTTGTGGTGGGACATATTTTTTTTCATATCGACAGTCTAAACTAGTATAATTATCTTGTCACAAAAATTTATCGACTTGTTTCATTACAAATTTGGAGGGTAAAATGAACAAATGGGATGCTCTACGCTGTAAGGTAGCTGATTTTAACTTTCAAGAAGAACTATATAAGGAAGAACCTAAAATTTATCGTGATATTGAATCCACAATAAAGGAAAACAAAAAATTCCATACACTTGCAAGTTTTGCAACGATGGGTGTTTATAGACCCCAACGTGCAATCTTTACGCCGAAGGAGTTTGCAAGGCAAAGAGGGAGCCTTTCAGCACATCCGCCAGCTGACCCAGCAGTTCCGCTGAGCTGGACTTGTCTTTCATCCTTTCCATCTCTTGGTCTGCCAGGTTGAGGAGGGCTTTGTTGAGCAGGTAGGAGCTGGCGAGGTCGAACGCCATGACGGGCGGCAGACCGTAAACCTTCAACTTGTTCGTGGCGGTCTCCTGACCGAGGAAGGGGTCTGACTGTTAGGTCTCCAATGACGGGACTGAAACCCTGCAGAAAAGAACTTCAGGGCAGGCGGGCAGATCGCCGCGCAACACGAAGTGTACTACGTAAAAGAGCTCGCAAAACC
>JAAZEI010000086.1 GCA_012512355.1 Clostridiales bacterium
AATTTTTATGAAAAAACTTCTGGTTCTGGTCATGGTTCTTGCCCTGGCACTGCCTTTTGGGGTGTTCGCGCAGGAAACCTATGAAATCGCGATGATTACCGACACTGGGACTATTGATGACAAATCATTTAATCAAGGCACCTGGGAAGGCATTGTGGCCTACGCAAAAGCTCAAGACAAAACCTCAAACTATTATCAGCCTGAAGGTGCCTCCACTGATTTTTATTTGGATATGATTGAGCAGGCTGTTAATGCAGGTGCAAGAATCGTTGTGACTCCCGGTTACTATTTCGAACAACCCATTTTTCTCGCCCAGGATATGTATCCTGATGTCCATTTCGTATTGATCGATGGAGAGCCTAATGATGGAGACTACAGCAAAGGCGATCCTGTAAAACGCACCGAAGAGAATGCCGTCGGAATTGTTTACGCAGAAGAGCAGGCTGGTTTCCTCGCCGGCTTTGCAGCTGTTAAAGATGGCAATACCAAGCTGGGCTTCATGGGTGGTGTGCCCGTTCCCGCAGTGGTCCGCTTTGGTTATGGCTTTGTGCAGGGCGCAGAGTATGCCGCAAAAGAATTGGGCCTGACAGACCTGGTGATGAACTATCACTACACCGGCGGCTTTGATGCCACCCCCGAAGCCCAGGCGCTGGCCGCATCCTGGTATAACAGCGGCGTCCAAGTCATCTTCGCCTGCGGCGGTGCCGTTGGCAACAGCGTCATGGCAGCAGCGGAAGCCGCAAACGGCAAGGTCATCGGCGTTGACGTTGACCAGTCCGGCGAATCAGACACCGTCATCACCTCTTCCATGAAGGGCCTGGCCGCTTCTGTTGAGCAGACCCTGGACGCCTTCTACAACGGCACCTTCCCCGGCGGCGAGCTGCTGGTCAAAGATGCAGCCGCTGACGGCGTTTCCCTGCCCATGGATACTTCCAAGTTCGAAACCTTCAGCCAGGATGATTACGACGCCATCTTTGCAAAATTGGTGGACGGCGACATCACCTTGCTCAAAGATACCGACATTGCCTCTGTGACAGAGATTCCTGTTACCACCATGACCGTCAGCGAGATTCAATAATTTAGCCTGGCGGGCTGTCAAACTTGTTTGACAGCCCGCTTTTTCATATGGATTTGAGATAATTTAGGGAATGGATGATAACATGTCAGACTACATCATCGAAATGCTTCATATTACCAAGGATTTTCCGGGGATTCGCGCCAATGACGATGTGACCCTGCAGCTTAAAAAAGGCGAGATTCACGCGCTGCTGGGTGAAAACGGCGCGGGCAAATCGACCCTGATGAGCATCCTGTTTGGCCTGTACAAGGCTGAGCGGGGCGAAATCAAAAAGGACGGCCGCACGGTTGTCATTCGCGACCCCAATGACGCCAATGCCCTGGGCATCGGCATGGTGCACCAGCACTTTAAGTTGGTGCATAATTTTACGGTGCTTGAAAACATTGTGCTGGGCATGGAGACAGTGTCCCGCGGCATGCTGCGCCTGGATCAGGCGCGCAAAAAGGTGATGGATTTATCCGAACGTTACGGCCTGATGATTGATCCGGATGCCAGGGTGGAGGACATCACCGTGGGCATGCAGCAGCGGGTCGAGATTTTAAAGATGCTCTACCGTGACAACGACATCCTGATATTTGATGAGCCCACCGCGGTACTGACCCCGCAGGAAATTGAAGAACTGATGAAAATCATGGATGAACTGCGCCAGGAGGGCAAGAGCATCCTGTTTATTACCCACAAACTCAATGAGATCAAGCAGGTCGCCGACAGATGCACCGTGCTGCGCAAGGGGCGCTACATTGGCACGGTTGACGT
>JAAZEI010000087.1 GCA_012512355.1 Clostridiales bacterium
CAGCAATGGTTAAGGAGCTGCGTGAGCGCACTCAGGCCGGCATGATGGATTGTAAAAAAGCATTGATTGCCACTGAAGGCAATTTGGATAAAGCAGTCGAGCATCTTCGTGAAAAAGGACTGTCCCAGGTTGTGAAAAAATCCGGCCGCACTGCCTCTGAAGGCATGGTGGACAGCTATATTCACATGGGCGGAAAAATCGGTGTGCTCGTTGAAGTCAACTGTGAAACCGACTTTGTTGCCAAGACTGATACATTCAAGACGCTTGTGCATGATGTGGCATTGCAGATTGCCGCTTCAAACCCTTCTTTCATTAGCAAAGATGAGGTCCCGACAGATAATCTGGAAAAAGAGCGTGATATTTTGCGTGCTCAGGCCCTCAACGAAGGCAAGCCTGAGAAAATCGTAGACCGCATGGTTGAAGGTCGAATTGAAAAGTATTATAAGGAAGTTTGCCTGCTTGAGCAGCCTTTTGTTAAGAATCCGGACATCACTGTGCAGGATCTTGTCAATGAAGCAACCCTTGCAAGCGGCGAAAAAATAGTTGTTCGCAGGTTTACTCGTTATCAGCTTGGTGAAGGCATTGATAAAAAAATGTCAGACCTGGCCGGCGAAATCGATGAGTTGACCAACAAGGCATGAGCGGCCCAAATCAGCTGAACATGTAAGCTTCAGGGGTGCCGCATCTGCGAGCACCCCTGTTTATTTGGAGGTATCTATGGCAAAGCATTATCAGCGCATCATGCTGAAGCTTTCAGGTGAAGCCCTTGGAAAAGAGGGCTGGCTTTTTGACCATGATAAAATAGATGAGGTCGCGGCTGTACTAAAGCAGGCTGTAGACATGGGTGTACAGCTTGGAATAGTCATTGGCGGAGGCAATCTTTGGCGGGGCCGTCTTGGCGGTGCTGCCGGGATGGATGCCGTTACAGCGGATCAGATGGGCATGCTGGGCACGGTGATGAACTGCCTGTGTATGAAAGATGCGCTGACCCGGCAGGGGGTACCTGCGCGGGTCATGACAGCCTTTGATATGCCCAGAATAGCGGAGACCTACAGGCGCGATTTAGCGGTTGAATATATGAAAAAGGGCGAAGTGGTACTTTTTGCCGGCGGTTTGGGTCATCCCTTCTTTACCACCGACAGCGCAGTTGCTCTGCGGGCTGCAGAGATCGCAGCGGATGCTATTTTTCTTGCGAAAAATATTGATGGTGTCTATTCTTCTGACCCCAGGCAGGATGCAAATGCTGTCCTGATCAAAGATTTAAGCTATGACGAAGCCCTCAAAAAAGACCTCAAAGTGATGGACCAAACAGCCTTGCTGATTTGCCGTGATCAGAAGGTGCCATTCATCCGTGTATTTGGCCTGGATTGTCCGGATAATATTCTTAAAGTTCTCAGCGGTGATGAGATGGGCAGCCTTGTTCACCCCTAAAGGAAAATTGATATGAAGTATTTGCGCAGATTTGTCTGGTATCTCGCCACCCGCCTTTTGGCACTGGCTGTGGTGTTGGCGATGATGACAATCGCATTTTATTTTTCTATGAATGCTTCCAATATTTATGTCATTTTAAAAGATGGTATGGCGCAGCGTGCACAAACGGTCATGATGGGTGAAACGCCCGGCCAGCTCGAAAAATACTTTGCTAAGAGTTATATTGACAGGGACAATGTTCTGACCAGCATAAAACTGGGAACCAATCCTTATGCGCGCTATAATATCAAGGGGTTTGACCATCGTCTGACGATGGAATGGATGTGGAGCTGGCCCTGGGATGATACAGCAAGAGCCACCATTACGGAGCATATTCCGGCCATTGACGGACGCATATCAGCCTCGGGCAAGGCCATTACCCCTCAGGAGCAGTGGCCGGTACCGCGCTGGGAAAGCGCCAGATACAATGTGGTGCTATCCCGTGATAACGGGCAATGGCACATTAAAAACATGACTTATGCCGGCGCCGCGAAGCAGTGAATAAGCTTGCTTTGCCAAAAGTAAGTTTGGCACCGCTGGCAGGGATAACTGACTGGCCTTTCCGCTTGTTATGCGCTCAATTGGGAGCGGATGAGACGGTGACGGAAATGATCAGCGCACAGGGTTATCTAACCGCTCCAAAGGACAGCTATGCTTACCGTGACATCATGCTGACCCATGAGGGTGAAGCGCCAATTATAGCGCAAGTATTTGGACACAGACCAGAGTATTTTTGCGAAGCCATTCGCCGCATCACAGACATTGGTGACTATTGCGGCATCGATATTAATATGGGTTGTCCTGCGCCCAAGGTGACTGGCAGCGGTTCAGGCTCAGCGCTGATGAAAAACCCTGAACTCGCAAGACAAATCATCAAAACGGCTAAAGGCGCTACTTATTTGCCCCTGTCTGTTAAAATGCGGCTTGGTTGGGATGAAAATAGCATCAATGTGCTGGATTTTGCCAAGATGGCCGAAGGTGAAGGCGCCCAGACCATCACAGTGCACGGACGGACACGAATGCAGCAATATGCAGGCAAAGCTGATTGGGACTGGATTGCCAAGGTAAAACAATCCGTAAAAATACCGGTGATAGGAAATGGTGATATTTTCTCGGCCGAGGATGCCCTGGCAATGCTGCAGCAGACAGGCTGCGACGGCGTAGCTCTCGCGCGCGGTGCTCTTGGCAATCCCTGGCTGTTTGCGCAAATCAAGCAAAGTATGCTGGGGAGGGAAACTAGCCGTCCCAGCCCTGAGGACGTGCTGAAACTGGCTTTGCATCATGCCCGCCTGATGGCGCAATGGAAGGGTGAGGTGCGCGCAGTGGTCGAAATGCGTAAGCATTTCGCCTGGTACTTAAAGGGGATGAGGGGTGCTGCACCGGTTCGCAGCCAGATCAACACTTTGTCGACCCTCTGGGAGGTTGAAGAAACATTAAAGGTTTTCCTGGAAACCAAGCCCTCTTTTCATTGACAAGTTAAAGACTCTTTACTATAGTGTTTTTTGTGTGTTTGGTGTTGCATCCATAGTTACTTTTTCATCAACAAAAGGAGATCATCATGGAGTACAAGATTAAGGTTGCCGGCCTTGAGCGCATTTTGCCTATTTGTGCGGTGAACGACGAGCTTTCCATTGCTGCCTTTGTTATTTTTGGCGATGTGGAGCTGACGGTTGCCTGTGCCAGAGACTTATTAAAGATTGCTCCTGAACATGATGTGCTGATAACCGCAGAGTCAAAAGGCATCCCGCTGGTTTATGAGATGGCGCGTCAGCACAGTGAAAATCGTTATCTGATTGCCCGTAAAGCGCCCAAACTCTATATGCGCAATGTATTTTCCACGGAGGTAACTTCCATCACAACAGTCAATCGTCAAATGCTGTTTATCGACCAGAATGATGCCGATTTTATGCGCGGTAAAAAGGTTCTGATTGTGGATGATGTCATTTCAACGGGTGAATCACTCAAGGCAGTGGAAAAACTGGTGAATGAGGCAGGCGGCACAGTGATTGGTAAAATGGCTATTCTGGCAGAAGGGCCGGCCAAGGATCGCAAAGACATCCTTTTTCTTGAAAAACTTCCTCTGTTCAACGCTGATGGAACTCAAAAAGAATAGTTGATATGATTGTCGGCAGTGAGGAAGCTCACTGCCCTTGCCCTTTGTCATACTTTAAATTTATTAGGAGGCTTTTGTGCCACAAACAGTGTTGATCCTTGATTTTGGCGGACAGTATACTCAGCTGATTGCGAAGCGTGTTCGCAAAGCCAAAGTATTCTCGCAAGTTTTGCCTTTTTCTGCATCCATCCAGCAAATCAGATCATTCGACCCGGTGGGGATCATCCTGTCGGGAGGCCCTGCCAGTGTTTTGCAAACAGATGCACCAGCCTGTTCGCCAGAGATTTTCGAACTGGGCGTTCCGGTGTTAGGTATCTGCTATGGCATGCAATTAATCAGCCACATGCTGGGCGGTAAAGTAACAGCAGCGCAAAAGCGAGAATATGGCTTGCAGAAAGTCAATGTAAAGGCAGATAATGAGCTTTTTAAAAGCTTGCCTGGCAGTCTTGACTGCTGGATGAGCCATACTTACCAGGTGGACCGGCTGCCTGAGGGTTTCAGGACAATAGCCTGGACAGCTAATTGTCCTGTGGCTGCGATGGCTGATGAAAAGCGGCGTCTGTATGGCTTGCAGTTTCATCCAGAAGTAACGCATACCAAGCAGGGCAATGATATCATTCATGCTTTTTTATATGATGTATGCGGCTGCGAAGGCGATTGGGAAATGACTGATTTTGCGAGAGCTGCGGTGGAAGATATCAAAAAGGCTGTGGGTGAAGGAACTGTTTTGCTGGGGCTATCCGGCGGAGTGGACAGTTCCGTAGTCGCAGCGCTGATTCACCGTGCCATTGGTGACAGACTGCACTGTGTTTTTGTGGACCATGGTTTTATGCGGCAGGACGAGCCTCGTTTGGTAGCTGAAATATTTACCCGCACTTTCCCGGTCAGTCTCGTGGCGGTTGACGCTGCAGAGCGTTTTATGCAAAAGCTCAAGGGAGTCAGTGACCCTGAGCAAAAACGCAAGATTATCGGCGCGGAGTTTGTTGCAGTCTTTCGCGATGAGGCTAGCAAACTCGGCCATCTTGATCATTTTGCTCAGGGGACGATTTATCCTGATGTCATCGAGTCCGGCGCTGTGCCGGGAGCGACAGTGATCAAGAGTCACCATAATGTCGGCGGTCTGCCCAAAGAACTGGGCTTCACCAGCCTCATTGAACCCCTTCGTATGCTGTTTAAAGATGAAGTGCGTGAGCTTGGGCTGGTGCTTGGGCTGCCGCGCGAGATGGTGATGCGCCAGCCTTTCCCTGGTCCCGGTCTTGCCATCCGTGTTATTGGAGATCTGACCGCACAAAAGGTTGAACTCGTGCGTCTAAGCGATGCGATTTTGAGGGAAGAGATTGGAATTACTTCTCTTGATACAGAGATTAATCAGTATTTTACCGTATTATCAGGCATTCGCTCAGTGGGCGTGATGGGGGATGAGCGAAGCTATGATTATGCCGTGGCCATCCGTGCGGTAACAACAGATGATTTCATGACCGCGGATTGGGCGCGCATTCCTTATGAAGTCCTGGCCATTATCAGCCGCCGTATTGTCAATGAAGTAAAAGGAATTAACCGCGTTCTCTTTGATGTGACAACCAAACCGCCGGCAAGCATTGAGTGGGAGTAAGGTGTATAAGTATTTGGAGTTATTTCAGAACAATGTTTTATGTGTTGCCACTATCAGAATTTTGAGGGCTTGATTTCTATCACTGACTATGATGATATTCAAAAAGAATTTGAGGCTAACGAAATCGAGCATTATACTATGTAGTCAGAAGGTGAGATTTTGCCAAACCCTATGCTATATATTATAAAAGACAATATCTTTGTTGGTATGGAAAGTATACCCTTTGAAGAAACAGGTAATACTTCGAAGGAACATACTCATTGTTTATTGAAACT
Organism: Clostridiales bacterium; assembly: GCA_012512355.1. Classification (GTDB taxonomy): domain Bacteria; phylum Bacillota; class Clostridia; order Christensenellales; family Aristaeellaceae; genus UBA1038. Next base: position 5,471 of record JAAZEI010000087.1, read on the forward strand.
TAAAGAAAAATAACAATAACTTTTGTTCCATTTATCCTGCGTCACGGAATTCAATCTGCGTTTACGGTATTTCGCTTAATTTCTCTGCCGGCACAGGAACGATGACGCTTTAAAAGAAACAATTCTTCTGCGGAATAGTTCAATTTATATTGAATCTCAATGCGACCATGTACGTATGAAGTGAGATGGTGATAGCTTATGATATCGACTCTGTCCAGTGGTGTCTAGATAACTTTATTCTACAATCCATCACACAGTAAACTATCTTTATAAGCGGAAGAGGTTATCACACATGTTATATTTACTCCTTGCTATTATTTGCAGTTCTACAATTGCATTCATTTTCAAATTCGCTGAAAATCGCAATATGAATCAGTATATAATTACGAGTTCTAATTACTTGATAGCTAGCACTATAAGTTTGTTTATGATTATTAATAACAACTTGCTGAAGGGCGTAGTAAAAGAACAATCATTTTTAAATGAATGGAAGATTCTCCTATCTCAAAATCAATACCGCTTAAGTTCGTATAACAGCGTTATATGGGGCATTGGTCTGTAAGCGTAAAACAGCTGGTCACAGATCTTTTTGTGCACGGATATAGCTCGGCATATAAGCGGGCAGGAGGCGTTCGAGCGCATCCGGATTATTGCGAATGTCCCAGTTC
>JAAZEI010000088.1 GCA_012512355.1 Clostridiales bacterium
AGATTAATCTATAAGCCATAGAGATACCTATGGTCGATAGATAAGGTGTTTTTCTATGTAACATTTATGCAGAATCTATATTTTAAACATGACTGTTATTTTATGTGTATCATTTATAGAACATATCTTTTTCTGAGAAATTATTTAAAGACCATCACCTAAAGCTCGCCCTCCAAAACTCTCTTCACCCGGTCTTTTAGCACCTGTAAGAGCTCTTTTTCAAACCAGGGGTTTTTATCAAGCCACCTGAAGTTAAGAGGCGAAGGATGCACTATCGGAAAATAAAGCGGCAAATACTCATGGTAATTTTGTACAGTTTGGGTTAGATTAGAACGCGCAGCGCGTCCCAGATAGTATTTCTGAGCATATTGGCCGACAAGCAAAGTGAGTCGAACATCTGGCATCAGATCCAGCAGCCTTTGATGCCACAGCGGCGCGAAAGTTCTGCGGGGGGGCAAATCCCCTGATTTGCCTTTTCCGGGATAATAAAAATCCATCGGGATATGAGCAATCTTCTCAACATCCCGGAAAGTATCTTCATCAATTCCCATCCATTGCATCAGCCTTTGCCCGCTTGCGTCATCCCAGGCGAGGCCGGATGTTTGAGCTTTTACGCCGGGCGCCTGTCCGATCACTATAATGCGCGCTTTTTCCCCGGCCGCGAAAAGTGGATGGTATGACAAATCCAGCAGCGATTTATTGCTGGGGTGATGGGCGATTTCTATTCGGATAGCTTCAAACTTTTCAGTCATCCCCCACAACCTCAGGATAAATAATTTTTGTTCCTTCCGCTTTTGCAAAGGGCGTTAGTTTGTGCGGAGTGGTGGTTGTCATATTCATGATATTGAGTACCTCAACACCTCGTACAAGCAGGGCGTCCCCGACCAGCGACCGATGACAGCGCCAGGGCAGTGCCTCGGCGCACATGATGGCCGTTGTTTTCTCTTGTCCGTAATCGATGAGTTTGTCAATCCCAGCATTAAATTCCTCTGTCTGCATATAATCTGCATAATTGCGAAACGAAGCATTGCGCCATCCCAAATTAATCGAATCTTTCACCTTGGGGCGGAGCCCTCCAAGCTCCTTCATATGGATGTATTCGATACCATCTTCGGGAAGTGAATGTACCAAGGCAGTTTGCTCAAACTGAGGGTTATAGCGTGATCTTGGTATGGTTCGAATATCAACAACGCGTTCAACGCCATTTTGCTTCAGCAAGGCGATAAATTCATCAATAGGATGTGTTGAATGACCTATCGTAAATACTTTCATCATACTATGATATTACCCACCTTGCCTTAGCCACAACAATAAAATCTGAAAATAAGTTCAAATAATCAGCTGCTCAGACATCATCACTAACTGAAATTTCTCTTCAATCAATAAACGAGACGTGACACCAGTCCGACTTCAATCAAAGTCTAACGCCGTCACGGTTGCCAAACCATTGTTCTTCAAGCAGAGTAAAAATACTGTTAATCAGAAACGCCATCAGAGAAACCGGCAAAGCGCCCTTGATGATGAGCATTATATCCATCGTCCTGATGCCATTGACAATAAGAACGCCCAAACCACCGGCCCCCATGGTAGCACCTATGGTAGCGGCACTGACGTTGATAATAACCGATGTTTTGATGCCGGCAAGCACCGCAGGTAAGGCCAAGGGCCACTCGACATCAATCAAGCGCTGCCAGGGCGTCATGCCCATACCGGCGGCAGAAAGGCGTACTTCTTCGGGCACCGAGTCCAAACCCTGGATGATGTTACGCAATATAGGCAGCAACCCATAAAACACCAGGGCAATAACGACCGGAGCCTGCCCATATCCCAGCAAAGGAACTGAAAGCGCCAGTATGGCTATTGAGGGTAGGGTCTGCAAAAATGTAGCGGTCTGAAGCAGAGGCTCCTTGAATTCACGAAAAGGACGAAATCGAGTGAGCAATCCCAAAGTGATGCCCAAAACCATAGAAAAAAAAGTAGAGATAAGCACCAGCCTGACATGCTGAAAAACATAAAACGACAGCGGTGCCCGCGCGCGCAGCGCCCCCTTTGAAGGGCCCAAAAAAGATAACCATTGCGCAATCCACTCAAAGCGGTATACAGACAGCAGAAATAATAATAACCAAAGGGCAGGCGGCACATAAAGCTTCAGCTTATTGTACATTGGGTGCCCCTTTTCTGAAATAAGATAAAAGGCTTTCAAAAGACAAGGTCCCTTGCGGGAAGCCATCACCACTGACTGCCAGTTCACGGCATCCATTGATTATCATCAGAGAGAGGGCTTCGGACAGCGGCATATTTCCTGAAACCAAACACGGTATAGCTTCACCAACGCGTGAGGGTTGACAAGCGGCATTTTGAATTTTCATTCCTTTTGTATAAGCCTGCCCAACCCTATATCTAGAAAGTAATTTCAGTGCCATTTCGGAGCCAAAGAATGCCTGGGAAAAATTATCCCCCTCCTGAAATACCAAATCACCCGGTGTGCCTTCACGAACAATGCGTCCTTCCTGCATTAATAAAATTCGATCGCCCAGCATCAAAGCCTCTGATACATCATGGGTGACAAACAGCACGGTTTTTTTAAGCGTTTTTTGGATTTCAGTAAATGAGTTTTGAAGATGCTCACGGTTGAGCGGATCAACCGAACCAAAAGGTTCGTCCATCAACAGAATGGCAGGATCTGCTGCGAGGGCGCGTGCAACACCTACGCGCTGTGCCTCTCCACCGGAGAGCTCCCTTGGGTACCTGCTGGCGTATGATCTTGGAAGACCAATCAGGTCAAGCAGAAAAAGCGCTCTTTTCTCGATATCTTCTTTGGGTTTGTTCAGCAGTTTCATGACCACCCCAATATTGCGCATAACGGTATAATGCGGAAACAAGCCCACATTTTGAACCACATAGCCTATCCCCCGCCGCAATAGCTCTACAGGAATATCATGCGTATTTTTACCATTGACAAAGATCTCTCCGCTCGTTGGGGGTACAAGCGCATTGATCATCTTAAGCAAGGTAGATTTTCCGCAGCCCGAGGGACCCAGAAGGACACAAAGTTCTCCGCTTGGCACCTCCAGGCTGACATTATCTACTGCCGTTATGCCATTATATATTTTGGTCAGATTCTTGGTTTGAATCATAAAGAGCCTCCTTTATCAAGAGCCACAACGACCCTGCCCAGCAGCGCGTCTGTGAGGAAAGTCAGCAGCACCAGCGGCAGGGTGCCCAGCAGAATCAGATCCGGGGCGGACTGCGCCAGGCCAAGAAAGATTAAACTTCCCAAACCTCCGCCGCCAATAAGGGCCGCCAGCACCGCGTTTCCCATCGCCTGGGTGAGGGCGGTACGAACACCGCTGATCATCAGGGGGATCGCAAGAGGTATTTGCACCTTATAAAACACTTGGTTTTTTGTCATGCCTACAGAAAACGCCGCCTGGGTGACAGCAGGGTCAACCATTTGAAGGCCAGCCAGCGCATTGTGAAGGATGGGAAAAAGCGCATAAATAAACAAAGCAATCCATGCCGGCCAAAACCCAACGCCGCTGATTCCTAAACTTTTTATGATTTGATATTTTGAGCTCAGGTAACCCAGAGGAACCATCAAAAGGCCCAACAACGATAGTGTTGGGATGGTCTGGCCCAAATTCACCAGAAAAAAGACTGCCCGCTCCAAGCGTTTACGAGAAAAAAGCGCAAAAGCCAGTGGCACGCCAAGAAGCGTCGCAGCCCCCACGGAAGTGGAAGCCAATATCAAATGCGCGCTTGCCTGACTCAGAAAAGTTTCTTTGCGGTTCAGATACTCGCGCATGACGGACAATCCATCAAAAACTCCCAGGAATAGCAAAACAAAAAATATAGAAAGCGAGAAGAGGGTCAGAGCATTCTGAAACAGTCTATCGTGGACATATTCAAGACGAGCAGCACTGAGCATCAAAAACACACTGGCCAGGCTTAACCAAAAACCTGCGCCCATGGATGCTCGGGCTATGCTATCACCAGAAGTAAGCGATGCAGCGCTTTGTCCCAGTGAGAACAATGTCATAAATACTGCAGCCAAAGTCAAAAGCGCACGCATAAAACGCCGTTTGTGCGGCAAAACAAACAATAACAATGATATCACCAGCATGATAGCGCAATAAATGATTCCTTGCATGCCGTCAATCTGCCAAAGCCGATATGCTTCACCTGTCAGGACACGATTTGGGCGATATTGTATGTACGGAAAAAAGAGGGCGGACACAGCGTACAGTGCCGCCCCCAAATTACCTACTTTTCCGTAGCCGAGTTTCTTATTTTCAGACAAACAATTACTCTTCTTTCATTAAGCCTTGTTCCACAAGGTAATTTTTAGCGACTTCTTTTGCCGCCAAACCTTCATAGGTCACTTTAGCATTCAAGGTCTGCAGGGTTTCCAAAGACAGCGTTTCAAACAGAGGTTTTAATATTTCTTCAATCTCCGGGTATTCGCGGTAAAGTTTCCCACGCAGCACAGGAGATGGCTGATACACCGGCGGAATGCTCTTGGGGTCTTCCAGTACCACCAAGCCCATATCCTGTAAAGCACCATCAGTGCCATATACCAGGGATACATTCACCTGATCGCGGCCTTCGACCAATGCTTTGAGCATTTCGGCCGTGTTACCGCTTGCCAGAACAATCAGCTGATCAGCGTTCAGACGGAAACCATAGGCTTCCTCAAACCCCACAAGCCCTTTGATATTTTCAGCAAAAGAGGATGACGTAATCAGCTTGATCTTACCGCCGTCATTAATATAAGCCGCCAAATCTTCAAGGGATCTTATATCTTTCTCTTCAGCGAATCCACGGGTCACTGCCAAACCCTCCGTGTTATTAGCAGATGCAGGAGTGAGCCAATAGATATCATTGGCTTCTATGTCAAGCTGACGAGTTTGTTCATACCCAAGTTTTGCGTCTGACCACACATCCTGTGAATCAGTATCATGATAATATTGGCCGCTGCCAGTATAGTCAAGCACCAGATCAACCTCGCCGGCCATCAGTGCCTGCCTCAAAATGTCCGGCGTGCCAAACTCTGTCATATCATTGACTTCAAATCCCGCGTCACGAAGCAGCATGACCATCATGCCGCCGATAACCGCACCCTCAGCATCAATCATGCTGGCGATGGTGATAGGGCCTTTTTGAGGTTCCTCGGCAATTGCGCTAAAACTCGGTACTGTGATGGATATCAGCAAGGCAAAAACCGTAAATAAAACCAGGAAGATATTTGGTTTTCCCCAAGATATCCTTTTGTCAATAAAAGTATTTTTAGTATTCATATTTTCTCCTCTCATGTCAGACGATTAGAATAACTTTTTTAAATAAATTTAGGAAATCATTTCAGACAGCCTATAGCTTTATTATACCCAAATGATAAAATTATTCACTAAAATAAAAAACACATGATATTTTACAAATAATACGATTTATTGCCTTTCATAATCATGCATCATCTGTGGGTATAATAAAAATAATCGTAAATGGTACAGCAATGATTGGTTCATTCAAAAGATAAAATAAGGCGGGACATGAAGAAACCTAATATAAAAAGAAAACTTAAGATATCTCTTATCACACTTTCAGCCTTGATCATTTTGCTGGTGGGCGGTTTTTATGTCTATACCCTGGATTATTATCACGCGCAGACAAACGCTCTGCAGGCTTTTTTACAATCAGGGAACAGCGTTCCTGCCCAAAAAAATATGACGGTTTTTCATCCGGCAGGTGCTCATAAAACAAAGACGGGCATCATTTTTTATCCTGGGGGCAAAGTTGAGGCCAAGGCTTATGCACCTTTGCTGGCTGGGCTTGCAAACAAAGGCTATTCCAGTGTCCTCATCGACATGCCCTTGAATTTAGCTATTTTTGGAATCAATCAAGCCAGCAAAGTATATCAAACTTTCCCCGAGATTGAGCATTGGTTTCTTAGCGGACACTCCCTGGGTGGTGCTATGGCCAGTAGTTATTCCCAAAAACATTCAAGCAAACTGTCCGGTCTGATTTTGCTAGGTGCCTATCCTTTGAACAAGCCGAACCTGCCCACGCTGGCAATTTACGGCACCTTTGATCAAGGTATCGACCAGGATAAACTCTTTGGAGTTGATTCGGTTGAAATCAGCGGCGGCAATCATGCATATTTTGGTGATTATGGCGAGCAAAAAGGCGACGGTACTGCTGGCATCCAAAGAAAAGAACAGCAGCATCAAACAATCGAAGCCATTGATGAATTTATTAAAAAGACATTATTAGTAAATGAGTCAGAATGATCATATGAAATGAAAATGGTGTACAATTGTAATTTTTATAACATACTCATGAGCCGCACAATTTAAAAATGCAAAAAAAGGCGGTAATCCGTGAAAGATTACCGCTTTTGTGATGTCCGGATTCTATATCAGACGGGCTGCATAGCGCCTGCAAAAGCCAGCCCAGCCAATACGCCCTTGGCCATCAGGCTCAAAATAATATACCCCCGTTCACCATACAGGTAGTCCTGACATTTACCTACCGTTTTGTACTGCAGTATCATGTTGATGGGGAAGAGATTAAAGAAAATGAAATAGGAGCCGAAGATAGAAAACACAAACCACGGCACCTGCGACAGGTCGGAGTTGCCAAAGACATACATGAACACCACAACCCAGCGAACAAGACCTGCAAATGTACCAAACCAGAAAGATATCAAGCTTGTCTCACACCTGTTTTGATTGAGTTTTCCCTTCAATAAGCCAAAGAGGTTCATGCTGGCATTCTGAGCAAACAAAAGAATGAGAGCGCCGATATCACACATGCCCAGCAGCATTGCAATTAGCACCATCATGATCGATGAGCTCAGGTCATATTCATATCAACGAAAAGGATGATATGATTGCTAAGTCCTCGGTTATAGATGTCATTGGTACCGGGGGCTGCAATAATAATCAGGTTGAATCTTCGCAAAGACTTGAAGGTAGTTTTTTTCTCCATAGCTATTTCTCCTTCAAAATTTTAAGAAAAGAACCGTGCAATCACACGATTCTCTTTCCCAATCTCAATCAATTCGAAGATTCACTTAGCCGACTCCTCTTTTTTCTCAAAAGGTCCGTATTTTTGAGCCAATTCATCCTTGGTCAGCACTTTCTTGGCTTGTTTGAACAATTCTTTCTCTTCTTCATCCATGTGATGAGTTAAGACTTCCTTAAGTACAGCAAACTTGGCATCCCAAGTTTCATTGTCAACAGAAGTTCTATCCAGCAAGCTCATTTGATAGGTGCTCAAATTATGCTCTTCAATCATTTCGCGAACAATTTCCTGTCCATCTTCATCAGATTTTGATTTCACATCCGGGAATACCACTGCTTCTTCGGCTTTGTGATGAGCTGAAACATCCATTTTTAAGGTTTCGAATATTGACTTCTTTGAACTGCCCGAAGCTTCTTCAATCTGCTTGATGAGGTCTCTGAACTTTTCATGTTCCTTTTTAATTTGTTCTAAGACATCAGTCTTCTTATCAAAGATATCCATTCTTTATCTTCTTTATCATTTCAAAATTATCAGAGATTCCCTATCTCCTGATATTCTTTTATACCCATAATTGTCCCTAAATACACAAGTATGCATTTTTTGTTGTGTCGTCAAAATTTGCCTTCTAGGATTGATGTGATTAATCTCTCGCAGTATACAGCCGCATGATCAATAAAAAACAGAGAGCACGATAAAGTTGATGTTTTAGATGATGTTTTACAAAGGCGTCACGATGTTTTTTTTTTGATTTTAGTATTATTATATTGATATTGGTTCGAAAATAATATAGGATATCATAAGATCGGGTGTATGTGGTTTTTCTCACTTATCTATATTGGCATGAGGTGAGCTTTAATCTCCAGCCCCGGTGAGGTCACTCATGCGGGGTGTACATTTATGCTTAGCGATCCCTTGGCCACCGCGCATTTAGAGCCGTCAGATTGAAAAATCGATATCTTCGCGATTGATCTCATTTAGCCGCCAGCACAGGCGGGTTCTGTTTCCCCGTCTTAGGGCGGACTAGGATAAACCTTATATCATTCGAGGGTCGAAAACGGCCATGAAAGGAACACCATGAGCATCATTATTCTGCTGGTTCTCTTCTCCTCCATATTGGCTTTGTCTTTTGCAGCTTTCAATTACATATCCATGAAAAAGCTGTCAGAGGGCAATGAGGAAATGCGTGAAATCGCCAGCGCAATCCGGGTAGGCTCCAATGCCTTCATCAACTATGAGTACAAAATTATGTATATCACTGTTGCCGTGGTGGCGGTTGTTTTGGCGATTATAACAACCTGGCATGCATCCGTGGCGCTGGTCATTGGGTCCATCATGTCCGGCCTTGCAGGTTATGTTGGCATGAAAGCAGCAACTTATGCCAATGTCCGTGTCTCACAGCGCGCTCTGGAAACACGCAGCATCGGCGAAACTGTCAAGGTTGCTTACCAAGGTGGCTCTGTCATGGGACTTTCCGTCGGCGGTTTTGCGCTGCTGGGCTTGTTCATTGTTTATTATATATTTGGTGTTCGCATGGGACAGGCCGTAGAGACAGAAAAAACCTTCGTCAACCTCATTGGCCTGACCTTCAACCCTTTTACGATGACACTATCCGGTTATGCCCTTGGCTGCTCAATGGTAGCTATGTTCAATCGCGTAGGCGGCGGCATCTACACAAAAGCTGCAGATATGGGTGCTGATCTGGTCGGTAAGACCGAAGCGCACATTCCCGAGGATGATGCCCGCAACCCCGCCACCATCGCAGATAACGTCGGCGACAACGTTGGTGATATTGCCGGGCTTGGCTCTGACTTGCTTGAAAGCTACATTGGTGCTGTCGCTGCAGGCATCATATTGGCCTATCATATGTTTTCAAAATCAGTTGCAGAGGGTACCGGCATGACAGCTGAGCTGCTCAATCGCCTGGTGATATTCCCCATGATTTTTGTGGC
>JAAZEI010000089.1 GCA_012512355.1 Clostridiales bacterium
AAGCTAATGGAAGTTGCTGCGGCGCAGAACATCGAAGTTCAAACTTCCGTGGTGCCCCGCACGACGAGCACGGATGCCGACAGCATCAACATCCAGCGCAATGGTATTCCCACTGTGCTGCTTGAATTGCCGCTGAAATACATGCATACCACGGTTGAGCTTTTTGACATGCATACGCTTGAAGAAGGTGCCCGCTTGCTGGCTAATTTCGCGGCGGCAGTTGACACTTCCTGGGAGGATGAATTATGGAATTAAAAACTCTGTGTGAGCTGCATGGCTTATCCGGCAATGAAGGTGCTGTTCGCAGAGCAATTATGGAAACAGCCGGACCTCTTTGCGATGAAGTAAAGATTGACCGCGGCGGCAATGTGGTTTGCTTGAAAAAAGGACATCAGCCGGATGCGCCTTCAATTGTTGTGGCCGCACATATGGATGAAGTTGGTTTTATCATCGTGGGATATACAGATGACGGCCTGCTGCGCTTTCGCCCCATCGGGGGCATTGATCCGCGTGTGGTTATCAGCAAATGGGTTCATGTCGGCGATGAGCGGGTCCCCGGTGTCATAGGCGCTATGGCCATTCACCTTCAAACCGCTGAAGATCGAAAGCGTGTGCTTGATTTTGATAATTTGTTCATTGACATTGGCGCTAAGGATTCAAAAGAAGCTGAAAAACTATGCTCGCTGGGAAGTTATGCTGCCTTTGATACTCCCTACGAAGATTTTGGAGAAGGTTTTGTCTGCGCCAAAGCGCTGGATGACCGGGTGGGCTGTTACAGCCTTTTGCGGCTGTTGGAAGAAAGTTATCCCGGAGATTTGATTGCCTGCTTTGTCACCCAGGAAGAAGTTGGCCTACGCGGCTCAAAAACAGCGGCTTTTGGTCAGCAGGCGGAGATTGCTCTTGTCTTGGAAGGTACAGCCGCAAACGACCTGGGGGATGTACCCGAGCGTGCGCGTGTGACGGAGCTTGGAAAAGGCGTTGCAGTCAGCTTTATGGATGGCGCCAGCATCGCCGATCGCGACCTCTTTCGTCAGATGCTCAGTTTAGCCCAGGAGGCTGATATTCCTCACCAGGTAAAGCAAGGTGTCACAGGCGGCAATGATGCCGGCAGCTTCCAGCGCTCCCGGGAAGGGATGCGCACCATCGTGCTGAGCGTGCCCTGCCGCTACATACATTCCGGCGCATCAGTCGCTAAATCTAGCGATATTGACGCGCAGTTTCATTTGGCTAAAGAATTTTTAAATCAGTTTTAAGGGAGGCACCCATATGTTACGAGATACTTTAAAGACCTTGCTGAGCGCCTGGGGGCCCTCTGGCAGCGAACACAATGTCCAGGTGACCATCAAAGAAATGCTCCACGGTCATGTGGATAACATGCGCACTGATGTGCTTGGCAACCTGATAGTCGAAAAGTTCGGTGTCGATGACAACGCCAAGCGCATTATGATATCAGCGCATATGGATCACATCGGCCTGATTGTGACAGCCATCGAAAAAGAAGGCTTTTTGCGGGTGTCAAACGTTGGCGGCATTGGCATGAAGCAGAGTGAATTTCGCCATGTGGTGTTTGAAAATGGCGTAGAAGGTGTACTTTGCAGCCAGCCTCTTGAAGGCGACGGCAAGGCTGTCATCAAAGATTTGTTCATTGATATTGGTGCCGCTGATGCGGATGAAGCGCGCGGCATGGTGCAGGTGGGGGACATGGCCGTTTATTCGCCGGATATCTTCACCCTTGGCAAGCACCGCATCGCAGCACCTGCCATGGATAATCGCTGCGCCTGTGCGCTTTTGGTAGAGCTTTTGATGTATGCGGAAGACCAGAAAAATACCATCATCGGTGTTTTTTCCACCCAGGAAGAGGTGGGTCTGCGCGGTGCATCTGTGGCCGCTTATGCTGTCAACCCAGACATCGGTCTGGGTCTTGATGTAACCGCCTGGGGAGACACACCCGGCACCAAGATACCCGACATCAAACTGGGCGCAGGCCCTGCTGTCAAAATCAAGGACAACAGCATGATCGCGACACCGCTTGTGCGGGATGCTCTGTTTGAGGCAGCGCTGGAAGCTGATGTTGCGGTGCAGCGTGAGGTCCTGCCCTTTGGGGGGACGGATGGAGCCGCCATTCAGCATACACGGGGCGGCATCCCGGCAGGCACCCTGTCCATCCCCTGCCGTTATGTTCACTCGGCCTGCGAGATGATTGACATGCGGGATATGGACGGCGCGCTCAAGGTGCTGCTGCATTTTGTTAACATCGTCGAATGATCTGAGGAGTTGTAGAAATGAAGTCACTGACCGCAAATGAATTGAGGAGCCTGTTCAAAGAATTTTTCCTGTCAAAAGGACATCAGGAGATTCCTTCTGCCTCCATTATCCCTGAAAATGATCCGACCGTCCTGTTTACCACGGCGGGCATGCATCCTTTGGTGCCCTACCTGATGGGACAGCCCCACCCCGCAGGCAAACGTCTGGTCAATGTCCAAAAGTGCATCCGGACAGGTGACATCGATGATGTGGGCGATAACAGCCACCTCACTTTTTTTGAGATGCTGGGCAACTGGAGTTTGGGGGATTATTTTAAAAAAGAGATGATTCCCTGGAGCTGGGAGTTTTTGACCTCGCCTCAATGGCTGGGCATCGACAAAGACAGGCTGGCTTTCAGCGTCTTTGAAGGCGATGAGACTGCCCCCAAGGATGGAGAGAGCCATGCTCTCTGGCGCAGTGTGGGCGTCCCTGAAGATCGCATCTTCTATTTGCCCAGAGAGTTCAATTGGTGGGGGCCTGCGGGTCTCACCGGGCCTTGCGGACCTGACACGGAGATGTTTTTTATCACCGACAAGCCAGATTGCGGGCCTGATTGCTCGCCTGCATGCAGCTGCGGCAGATACCTTGAAATTTGGAACGATGTTTTCATGCAGTATAACAAACAGCAGGATGGCAGCTTCGTTGCCCTTGAGCAGCCCAATGTCGATACGGGCATGGGCTTAGAGCGCACCATCGGGGTGTTAATGGGCAAAAACTCTGTTTACGAAACGGATTTATTTACCGATATTATCAGGCGCATTGAAACGCTCAGCGGCAAAAAGTACGAAGGGGCAGACGGGGAAACCCTTAAAGCTTTCCGCATTGTCGCCGACCACCTGCGCACCGCTACCTTCATCCTGGGTGACTCAAGGGGCGTTACCCCAAGCAATGTTGACCAGGGGTATGTCCTGCGCCGTCTCATCCGCCGAGCTGTTCGATTTGGCAGATACCTGGAGCTGCAGGATGGTTTTACAGCAGAAGTCGCCAAGACCATCATCGACCAATATCAGGAATCTTACCCTGAGCTCGAACAGAACCGCGCCTTCGTTTTGGAGCAGCTGCTGCTCGAAGAACAGCGCTTCCAGCGCAGCCTGGGCCAAGGGCTCAAAGAGTTTGATAAAGCCATCAGCCGCATTCAGCAGCTCACCGGTGTCTTTGGAGACCTTCAGTCACAGCTCAAAGAAGTGTTCAGCCCGGATTTTATCAGCCGTCTGCAGCAAGTGCAGGAAGTAGCGCAAAATGTAGGTTCAAAGCTCAAACCAAGACCCGAACAGCTGCAGATGATGGAACACATCAAAGATTTTACTGCGGCTGTAGATACCATCGGCAATTTTTCAAACTATGCTTCAGAATTCATTAAAAAATTAAAAACAATTGATGGCCGTGATGCTTTCAAACTTTATGATACATACGGTTTTCCTGTTGAGATCACCAAGGAACTCGCCGGCGAGCATGGTTTGAAGGTTGATGAAGACGATTTTCTGGAGCGTTTTCGTCAGCATCAGATCAAGAGCCAGGCAGGTGCCCAGCAGCGTTTCAAGGGAGGTTTGGCTGACCATGATGAAGAAACGACCAAGCTGCACACCGCGACCCATTTATTGCATACGGCGCTGCGCCGTGTGCTGGGGGAGGATGTGCACCAGAAGGGCAGCAACATCACCGCTGAGCGCCTTCGCTTTGACTTTACCTTTGGCCGCAAGATGACCAAAGAAGAGCTGCAGGACGTTGAAAGCCTGGTGAATGAAGTCATCAGCTCCAATGCCGAAGTGTGCATGGAAGAGATGACCCTGGATGAAGCCAAGGAACAGGGTGCAATCGGCCTGTTCGAATCCAAATATGGCGACAGAGTTCGTGTTTACACCATGGGCAATTTTTCAAAAGAGATTTGCGGCGGTCCGCATGTGGGGAACACAGGCGAACTTGGCAGCTTCAAGATACTCAAGGAAGAAAGCTCGTCTGCCGGCGTTAGAAGGATCAAGGCAGTTGTTGGTGAAAAAAGGAAATAAAGCAGGAATGTCGAGGGGCCGCTTTGAAGTCAAAGCACCCCTCGCGCTCCCACGTAACCAATATCGCCCGGCATTTGCCGGGCGACTCTTATTTTAATTACTTAATTTACTCAGCCTGCTTCTAAATGCATCTATTTTTTATTTTTGATGACAGAGATACCCAGCAGAATTGAAAGATAGGCGAAGATGGTGGCTATTAGAATGTGCTTGAAATCTCGCATAAAATTCCAGCTGGTGGTGTTAAATCCCTTGATGGCTAAGTGAGAGATTAGATAGGCCAAGGGAAAGGAGACAATGGCAGGCCAGGTGAAAGGAGATAGGATGTTTCGGGTTGAGGG
>JAAZEI010000010.1 GCA_012512355.1 Clostridiales bacterium
CAACTTGATATTTAAGAGTATACCCTTCTTTGGGTGTTTCTATACCTTGTTAACAAAAAACTGGAAGAACTTTAATTTATAATCTTCAGGCGGATGATATATCATAGACTTCAGTTTTCTTTGATAGACAAAATGACGTTTTTTGTTTTTTGTCATGCAATTCCACATGAAAATTCCCCCACAGAAAAACCGCCCAAGCAGGACGGCAGCAAAGCTCTTATTCAAAATTGGATCGAAGCATAGTTTAATATCATTACCTAACATTCCCAATATGGGTCAAGGGAGGAACTCCCTTGCCTGGGGGTTGGGGGGATGGAATCCCCTGAGCTTCGCTCCCCTGCGCACGGCTCTTCCCCCTGATGAATTACTGCTCCCTTAACTGCTGCTTCATCTGCAGCATATGCACATGCGTCTGCGGCGGCGGAATGCTGATGCCCGCTGTGTCAAAGGCTTCTTTGATCTGCTCATTGAGGTCGAAGGTGACCGCCCAAAAATCAGCAGTCTTGACCCAGCAGCGCAGGGTAAATACCATCATGCCGCCGGACATGCTGCCCATTCTGGTAGTTGGCGCCGGCTCTTTTAACACCAGAGGATGGGAGGAGGCGGCACCCACCATCAGCTCTTTGACCTGCTGCATCTCGCTGTCTGCAGAGACATTGTAGACGACATCCACCCGCCTTGAGGGCATCATGGAATAGTTGGTGACCACACCGTTTGACAGGCTGCTGTTGGGGACAACGATGCGCTTATTGTCAAAGGTATTGAGTTGGGTGTAGAGGATGTTGATGCTCGACACCGTGCCCTCTACCTCCAGAGACTTGATATAATCGCCCACCTTGAAGGGTTTGAAGGACAAAAGCATCAGACCGCCCGCGAAGTTGCCGAAGCTGCCCTGCAGGGCCAGGCCAACAGCCAGGCCAAAGCTGGAGAGGATGGCGATAAAGCTGGTATTGGGGACCCCCAGGTAGGTGGCAATCATGATGAACAAGATGGTGCGCAGCAGGATTTTGAGCAGGCTGGATAAAAAGCTCATGACCCCCGGGTCAAGTTTTTTGTGATGCGTAAAGCGGTCAAACAGGCGCATCGCATGCTTGATGAGAAACCAGCCCAGGGTAAACATCGCGGCGGCGCCCAATATTTTGAGTGCCAGGTCAGCGGTCGCTTCGGAGAAAAAGGCTACAAGGCCTTTGATCATCTCATCCATCTTTATCGGGAGCCCTTGTCGTAGGGTGTGCCGCTGGCGCGCGGTGCCTGGGATTTTTTGCTGGAGAACATCAGCACGATCAAGGTGGCGATAAAGGGCACCATCTTGTAGATGTCGCTGGGGATGCCCAAATTGGCCAAGACCGGCAAGCCGGAATAAGCTGAGGCGATGGTTTTCATCAGGCCAAAGAAGAAGGCCGCAAAGAGGATACGCCGCGGCTTCCACTGACCGAAAATGAGTACCGCCAGGGCCAAAAAGCCGTAGCCCGAAACCGTCGCGTTGAAGTTGGTGGAGGTGGGGATGACATACACCAGGCCGCCCAGCCCAGCCAGCGCGCCTGAAATCATCACGCCGGCATACCTGATGCGGTACACATTGATGCCCACGCTGTCTGCCGCGTGGGGATGCTCGCCGCAGGCGCGCAGGCGAAGGCCAAAGCGCGTCTTGTACAGCACAAAGGCACTGACGGCAAGGATGATAAAGCCCAGGTAGGTGGTGATGTAGGCGTTTTGGAACAGCAGCCTCCCCAGAATGGGGATATCGCCCAGCAGGGGCACTTTGACCAGTCGGAAGGTATTGCTAAACTGCACCTGCTGCAGGCCGCTGGGGTTGAGGGAACGGGCCAGGTAAATGGCCAGGGCAGGCGCTATCATGTTCAGCGCGGTACCCGAAATCGTCTGATCGCTCTTTAAGTTAATCGCGGCATAAGCATGCAGCAGGGAAAACACCATGCCGGTCGCGGCTGCTATCAAAATGGCCAAAACAAGCAGCCACTGCCCGCTCATCCTGTCTTGCATGCGGTTTAAGAAAAGGATGGAGGCAAAGGCGCCCGCCACCATGATGCCTTCCAGGGCAATGTTGACAACGCCCGAGCGCTCGGAGAACATGCCCCCCAGGGCCACAATCAGCAGGGGGATGGAGAAGAACATCATTTGCTGCACCAAAAAATATACTGTGTCCATATTATTTCTTCTCCTTTTGCGATATGACCTGATTTTCCTTGGAGATCTTTTTATTTCTTCTCGCATTGCCAAACAGGTCACGCACAAACAGCGCAAAGGCACTGAAGTAGATGATGACGCCAATGATGACATCAATAATCTCCCGCATATATTTGAGCGATTGCAGGTAGCTGCCGCCCACGGTAATGTGGGCGATGAACAGGCCGGAGAATATGATGCCGATGGGGTTTGACATGCCCAGCAGGGCGACGGCAATGCCGTTGAAGCCCTGGCCTGCCAGCACCTCCACCACATGGATGTGCATGCCGTTGATGGGGGCCAGATACATCAGGGCCCCTGCTACGCCTGACAGCGCGCCCGCGATGGCCATGGACGCGATGATGGACTTTTTGACGCTGATGCCTGCATACAGGCTGGCATCGCGGTTGAACCCGCTGGCCTTGATTTCGTAGCCAAAGGTGGTACGCTGCATCACCACATAGATGAGCAGGGCAAAGCCGATGGCAATGATGATGCCGGCATTGACGCTGGATGAGTCGATAAAGCGTCCTTTGAGGACATAAAATATCTTTTCAAGCCCTGCCTGGGGAATAACAGCCGCCGGGGCGATATTGACTGTCTGATTTTTCAGAGGATCAAATAAATAGGAGTTTTTGATGATGAAGTTAACACCGTACAGGCCGATGTAGTTGAGCATGATGGAGGTGATGACTTCATTGACATTGAGGTAGGCCCTGAAGATGCCCACAATCATCCCCCAGCCCATGCCGGCCATCATGCCCACAAACAGCGCCACAACCCAGTGGAGCGCGGGCGGCAAAAAGGTCCAGCCCACACCCACCCAGACGGCCGCCAGGCCGCCCACCATCAATTG
>JAAZEI010000090.1 GCA_012512355.1 Clostridiales bacterium
GTGCTGTGATTCAGTTTCAAACCTTAACCGCAGCAGATGTTAAACAGCTTCGTGCGTTAACCAGCAGATCTCAAAGACATAAGCAGCAGCTTTTCCTTGCCGAAGGCGATCATCTGACAGGCGAAGCCATACAGGAAGGCATAGTAAAATCACTGTTGCTAATGGAAGGGAAACAAAATAAATTTTCTCATTATTTAAGCTTAGGGTTATCTGTTTACCTATTACCTGATCGAACTTTTTTACAGATAGCGGATACTAAAACCCCGCAAGGCGTTATTGCGCTTTGCGGGCTCCCTAATCTCTCGTCTATCAATAATCTTGGGAAGCGAGTCGTTGCTCTCAACGCGGTGCAGGATCCCGGCAATGTGGGCACCATTCTCCGAAGCTTGGAAGCAGCTGGTTTTACTGGTCTGTTACTTGATTCTATCTGCGCTGATCCGTTTTCGCCCAAAGCTCTCCGGGCTTCTATGGGATCTGCTCTGCGAATCCCTGTGTGTCAGGTAGATGCGCTTGAAACTGCTTTGCAATCAATGGAAGGCTATGTTACTATTGCCGCTGTGCTAAACGGGGAACCGTTTTATCAGAGGGACAAATCCATAGATAAGATATGTCTTTTGATTGGCAGTGAAGGGGGTGGATTATCAAATAATTTAATGCAAATGGCTACATTAAAATTGAAATTGCCTCTGCACGGACGAGCGGAATCTCTTAATGCAGCAGTTGCTGCCTCGGTGATGATGTATGATTTTGTAAGGGTTTGGGAGGAACGGGCTTGAGTCTAAAGCAGCGCTTTAAGCGTACATTCATTGGCGACAGAGTTTTTTACAGAAGTGTAATCACCTTAGTAATTCCAATTATCATTCAAATGTTCGTGACCAATTTTGTTAATATGCTCGATAATATTATGGTTGGTCATTTGGGCACAGATGAGTTATCCGGTGTTGCCATCGCCAACCAAATGGTGATGGTTGTCAATATGTGTGTTTTTGGCGGCTTGGCAGGACCGGGTATATTTGGAGCGCAGTTTTTTGGTGCTAAAGATCTTGAAGGCGTGAGGAGTACTTTTCGAATTAAGCTTTGGGTTTCTTTATCAATTATTATTATTGCATTCGTGGTGATTCTGGGTTTTGGTGAGAACTTAATCCTGTTATACCTACAAGGCGATGGCGATCCGCTATCTGCGATAAGGATGATGGATTTTGCTAAAGAATATGTTCATATCAGCCTCATAGGCTTTGTGCCGTTTGTTTTAACTTATAGTTATGCCAGCACATTGCGCGAATCAGGTGAAACCATGATGCCAATGAAAGCGGGAATAGCGGCTGTCCTGGTTAATCTTGTTGGCAACTATTGCCTCATTTACGGTCACTTTGGTTTTCCAAGGCTGGGTGTAGCAGGTGCTGCCATTGCTACGGTATTTAGTCGATTTATTGAACTTAGCATTATTCTGTATGCAACACACGCAACCGTACGATTTGAATTTTTAAATGGGATTTACAGCACCCTGAGGGTTCCGTTTAAATTAATAAAAACTGTCATGCGAAAAGGCACGCCGCTGTTGATAAATGAATTGTTCTGGTCAACAGGCATGGCAACTCTTTTACAGATTTATTCATTGCGCGGATTGAGTGTTCTTGGCGCAATGAACATCGCTATGACTGTTAATAATATGTTCAACATGTTCTTTCTCTCCATCGGGACAGCCATCGCCATCATGATAGGCCAGCATTTAGGGGCAAACAGGATGAGCGAGGCTCGCCGTGATGTTTGGCGCTTAATGCTTTTCAGTGTTGCGCAGTGCTTTGTCATTGGCGCTATTATGTTAGTATTAGCGCCTTATTTCCCTTTGCTTTACAATACAACGGATGAGGTGCGACATTTAGCCACCCGCTTTTTAATCACCTTGGCTTTGTTTATGCCCATTCATGCAACGTCCCACGCCAGTTATTTTACTTTGCGATCAGGCGGCTCGACTTTAATGACTTTTATATTTGATGCGGCTTATGTATGGGTCATCAATATTCCGCTGGCACTTGCTTTAACACAATTGACTGACTTGCCAATCGTGATTTTATATCCCCTTTGTGAAGCTGCCGGCATTGTCAAATTGGTGTTGGGCATCGCAATTATACGCAGTGGAGTATGGGTCAAGAATATTGTTGCGCCCAAAGCAATAGAGATAACTTAACCTATACTTGAAAAATTCCAAAAATCAAAAGATAACCATAAAAGCCCTCTGCTCACATGATATGAGTCATACGGCTTATAATTAATACTCAAAATAAGTAAATATTATTAGTTTTTTCAGCTGCCCAGATAACGAA
>JAAZEI010000091.1 GCA_012512355.1 Clostridiales bacterium
CTGCTTTTTTTGTTCCTAAAAAAACAGGAGGCAAAGAAAGAGATTCGCCACTCGGTAACAGCACGTTATTTTCGCTTTGGAAAAGGAGACTCTTACCTCGGAAGTAAAAAATATTAAAAGCCCCTGTGACTTTACATGAACCTCCCACACTGTTGCTAAGGATAACATTCCCATTCGGTGATGACAGATTCCCATGAGGCACCACCACATTTTTGACACGTTTCTCAAGGAATTTCATCTCTCCCACAACATTATTCTGTACAGTAGTATATACGTTATGAGAACCATGTTGGTGCGTGTCAATTCTGTTTAAAGTTGAAACTCCAACAGATCCAAAAATTTGAAGGAAGCCTCTCTTTTTTATGGCGTAAAGCATGACTGGGAATTTCTAATTGTTTTCCGGAAAGGAAGAGAATTTCTATTTTAAGGATCAGGCCACAAATATTCAGTCCCCAGTTTTGTATACTGGACCTCTATTCCAACAATCGAAATTTCACCCTGCCAAGCAGTATTCCCAGCATCTCCCGCATAAAGGATATCCCGCTCAAAATTTAAAGAGATAAAATTCCCGTTCGCTGCATTACTAAAAGTTAAATTGACAGGAACCGATTCAGTTAACCTTTGAGAATCTGTGGAATACCAGCCAGCACCATCAAAAGCTCCCGTAGCTCCTTCCAAATTGGTAACGTATTCTCCAAATACCGAAACGCCACCTTTGACATTAAACTTATAAACTTGTGCCATAATCTAAGTCTCCTCTGCCGCTTTACATGTTAGATATACCCTGATTTTTATCATCCCTTTGTCCCAGTTTGTTGGCAATGGAAAATTGATTC
The DNA here is from genome assembly GCA_012512355.1 of Clostridiales bacterium. Classification (GTDB taxonomy): domain Bacteria; phylum Bacillota; class Clostridia; order Christensenellales; family Aristaeellaceae; genus UBA1038. The sequence continues at coordinate 837 of JAAZEI010000091.1, forward strand.
CCGCTCTTTGATTATAGACGTTACCATCTGCTGCTCCTTTAAAAGTTAAAATTTTCAGAATGTTCGGATTCGTTCCTTCGGTCCTAGTCCAGTCTTCCAATTGAGGACTCAAATTCGGATCCGCAGGTAACGCAAAAGACTCAGCTCCGAACCAAAGCGTTCCTACGTTCCCACCAATAACTCTTTGCAGTTCTGCAAGTGTTGCTTTTACTGGAGATGAAGCTCCTCCCTTTTGTAAAAAGATAGTATCATTCTTCTCCGCAACATTTGGAGACAGATCAGCTAAATTCGTTGTCGATAAATCCACGTGAGCGGTCAGTGCCTCAGTATCTTCTCGCACCGTCGTTCCTCTTCCCGCAGTCAAAATGTAGTCAGTCATAAATTCCTTTTTTTAAAAAAAGTCCATCGAACAAACCCTTTGTCAATGGACCTTTCAATGTGCTTGTTACATATTTAGTTACTTCGTCTCGTTCTGAAAAAAAGAGTCCATCCGTTTCGTATTTAAAAGGACGTCAACTTCGGAGCGTATCTGCTCAATATAAACTGAAAAGCATTCAATGCTGTTCCTTGCTTGTTTATAATTTTCCGCAAAAGACGCGAATTTCTCTTCCGAGGGCTGATCGACAATGTCTTGTTTAATGGTATCCAGATTTCTCAACAGCTCCAAAAACTGAGTATGTACAGATTCAATTCGAATGTCCATTTTACATCTTACTTAGACTCTTTTTCAATGTCTTTCGCGTCAGGATCGATTTCTGTCACCACCTGAGTTTCAATCCTCTCCAAAACAGCGGATTCTAGCGTGGGTAATTCACCTGACTTGACCACTACTGTTTCGGTTGTGGACGTATAAATATCACATTCTGTGGGAATCAAAGTCTCACCTTTTGCGGCTCCATTTTTGAGAATTCCAATATCCTTTTCAATTTCCGAAATCACACTTTGCAAAGCCCGCACTTCAGAGGCCCGCAAATTGATAATCTCATCAATCTCTTTTTTCTTTTCCTCGAGGAGGAGCATTTTTTGAGCGAGCTCAATTCCTGCTGCTTGTTGTTCTTCCAGAGAGTAAACTTTCATCAGCTCTCTGATTTCAGTTTCTGTTTTTGTATATTCCATATTTTTATTCAATGTTACGATGCATAATCAGTCTTAAAAGCTACCCATTTATCGGTGCTCGTATAGACAAGTTTCAGATGGCTCGTCAGCGTTGCCGTTGCTTTTGCAAGCGGAGACACTGATTCCGGCGAGAATAGATAAGCTCCAGCGTTATCGTAAAATTCCAAGGTGGCAAGTCCACTACTTGCAGAATCTTTTATAAACAAAATCTCCATTGTATCACCCACCGCAGAATTTAAAGCAGTAGGCACCTTTATTTTCAACACCGCAGAGTCAGAATAGAAATCACAAATAAAAGTTGTGTCGTTCCCTTTTATATGCGGTAAAACCTTACTGACAGTCCCGCTGTCAAAGTTTGCTTCTGTCAAGGAAACAATCTTTTTTCTTCGAAGTCCTCCGCTCGGCAGTTTCATAATAACGCCTTCCGAATTGACACAAATCTCATTTTTCTCACCCGCACCAAGAGCTCCATCAGCTAGACTGGCAGAAGCGATTTCTCCGTTAAAGGATACTGTTAAGCAGTTTGACCGAGCGGATGTAGATGATCCGTTTCCGATTATAAACGCAGAAGTGGTATCCGCAACGTTGTATTTACCAATCACTGTCTGTGAGGCGCCTGATGCTACTGAGTAGTAGCCAGATGCTACTGAGGATAGGCCAGTTGCTACTGATGCGAAGCCAGATGCAACGGATGAGTAGCCAGTTGCTAATGAGTAGTTGCCAGATGCAACTGAGTAGGCGCCAGATGCTAATGAGGATAGGCCAGTTGC
>JAAZEI010000092.1 GCA_012512355.1 Clostridiales bacterium
ATTCTTGAGTTCGTTGACTACTCTCTCGACAAAACCCCAAAGAATTCGGTGGAACGCTGCAGAGAGCGTGATTTAACGTATTCAGCACCGCTGAAAGTCTTTGTCCGGCTCAAAAATAAAGAGACGGGCGAAATCAAGGAGACGGATGTCTTCATGGGTGATTTCCCGCTGATGACAGAACATGGTACCTTCATTATTAACGGTGCAGAACGTGTTGTTGTCAGCCAGCTGGTTCGTTCACCCGGCGTTTATTACACCAAACAAATTGATAAAGCCGGAAAACAACTATTCTCTACCCAGGTCATTCCCAATCGCGGCGCTTGGATTGAATACGAGACCGACTCAAACGATTGTCTGTGGGTGCGCATTGACCGCGCACGCAAATTGCCCATTACCGTTATTTTGCGCGCATTGGGCTATGGAACCGATGCACAGCTTATTGATTTGCTGGGTGAAGATGAGCGTCTCATGGCCACCATTAGCCGCAGCGATACCAACATTAATTCACAGACTGATGCTCTGCTTGAAGTTTATCGCAGGCAAAAACCCGGTGAACCTCCAACAGAAGAAGGTGCGCGCACCCTGTTGCACAGTCTTTTCTTTGATCCCAAGCGATATGACCTGATGCGTGTAGGCCGTTATAAATATAATAAGAAGTTAGGCGTTTCTTCCCGCATCGCGGAGCAGGTTGCAGCTGAAGACATTGTTGATGAAAGCACCGGAGAAATTCTGGTCAAATCAGGAAAAGTCATCAGCCGTGAAGAGTCCGAGATCATTCAAAATGCAGGGATTAATTCCGTGAACATCCTCGTGGGCGAACATGTGCACAAAGTAGTCGGTAATAATTTTGGCAGTGCAAAGGATTACCTTTCCTTCGACCCCAAAGAAGCCGGTATCAGGGAAATGGTTCACCTACCCACTCTTGTACGCCTCATTGAGGGCGTGGCGGAAGTTGACATTAAGCGCATTGTGACTGAAAACGCTTCCTTGCTTGTTCCCAAACATATCATCATTGATGACATTGTAGCAACAGTCAGCTATCTGTTAGGGCTGCCCCATGGCGTAGGCGATGTGGATGACATTGACCACCTGGGCAACCGCAGGCTGCGCAGCGTGGGCGAACTTTTACAAAACCAAATCCGTATCGGCATGTCGCGCCTTGAGCGCGTCGTGCGTGAGCGTATGGCCATACAAGATGCCAACGAAGTCAAACCGGGCGATTTGATTAATATCAGGCCCGTTTCTGCCGCTATCAAAGAATTTTTTGGCTCATCACAGCTGAGCCAATTTATGGACCAGCCAAATCCCCTGGCAGAACTGACACACAAACGTCGCCTGTCAGCGCTGGGTCCCGGCGGCCTCAACCGTGATCGTGCCGGCATGGAAGTTCGGGACGTTCACTACAGCCATTACGGTCGCATCTGTCCCATTGAGACACCTGAAGGCCCCAACATCGGGTTGATTGGCTCACTGGCAACCTATGCGCGCATTAATGAATATGGTTTTATCCAGGCAACGTATCGTAAGGTTGATCCCGTTACGCACCATGTTACCGACGAAATTGAATATATGACTGCCGACGAGGAAGATAAGTATTACATCGCTCAGGCGATGGAACCCCTCAATGCTGATGGCAGCTTTGTAGCCGAGAGAATCCCCTGCCGCTGGCGTGAAGAAATCATCAGCGTTCCGCGCAGCAGGGTAGACTATGTTGACGTATCGCCTAAACAATTGGTCTCAGTCGCAACATCGATGATTCCTTTCCTTGAAAATGATGATGCCAATCGTGCCTTGATGGGCTCGAACATGCAGCGTCAGGCTGTTCCCCTCTTAAGACCGGAAGCTCCTATTGTAGGCACCGGGATGGAGTTTAAAGCAGCCCACGACTCCGGCGTCGTATTGCTTAGTAAACATGCAGGTATCGTTGAGAATGTTTCTGCAGATGAAATCACCATCAAAAGTGAGCTTGGGGAACTGTTCCGCTATCGCCTGACCAAGTTCGCTCGCTCCAACCAGTCTACCTGTATCAA
>JAAZEI010000093.1 GCA_012512355.1 Clostridiales bacterium
AAGACCAAAGCCTTCGATACCGATGGGGAAGCCAACGATTGTGCCTTCGGGAGCATAATACAGTTCGGTATCCTTGACCCAGTCTGTATCACCCATATCAAGCAGGTAGTCTTTCCATAGGTCGTAGCCGCCTCGGCCTTCAATCATGAAGATATCAGGCATTGAGTCAGAAGCTAATTTGGCTTTCAAACCACCGCCGTAATCAGCACCGCCGCCAAGTGTTTCCACTGTAACGGTGACGCCGTCAGTAGCTTCTGAGTAACGTTTTGCAAAGTTAGTGATTGCCTCGTTGATTTCAACCTTCAGGTTGTAAACCTTCACTTCAACATCCTCTGCCATGGCAGGGATTGCAAGAAGTCCAATGAGGAGCATGGATGCCAGTACCAGAGATAATAGTTTGCGCATGTTTTTGCCTCCTTGTTTTTTTATTATAGGCCCCAAGCGCATGTGCGCTTTGGTTCGATTTTGTGACAGTCCGTTGACTGACCTTACTGTCCATGTATCAATTATACCCATATCGTGCCTATGAACACATTTTAAAGTATATATAAATAAATATATATCATTTTTCCGATATTTATGATAAGATTTCGATATATGAAAAGCAATTTTAGCTTTGAAGGTTCACATATACGCCAATTGAAACTTTTGCATCATGCCCTTCGCCTTCCATTGGCTCTTTATCGGGGTAGCGCCATTGTATTTGTGCTGCCAAAAGAATCCGAAGATTATCGCTGGGCTGTCGAAAGAACTGAAGTGATTGATGCATTGGCCCTGAGACTGCAAACCTCAAAAGCAGCATATATCCAGGGCAGCATCAGCAGAGGCTATATTGGCCTCAGACAAGATGAAGATCATATCCTGCTGGTTGGACCTATCATAAAAACAGCGCTAGTGGCCACAACAGATAAAGCAACAGGCTTGCACAGCGCCAATTCAATACCCGTTTCTCTCAATGCCGATAGCATATTTTATATTGTCAATTTGTTGGAAGAGTACTTTTCGCATCTGTCTTCCACTACATCAGATGCCGCGGAGTTTGATAAAGATTTAAAACATGATGGCACCATCAATGAATCTGCGAATCGCGACAGCATGTCTTCCTTTTTTACTCATCCTCCCTACTTTTTGGAACAGGAACTCGCTTTGGCGATTCAGCAGGGCAGCACAAATGCCGCACTGGATACCCTGCAGGAAATCAACAGTCTTCAGCGCGCCCAAGTGGCAGTCGAACCTTTGCGCTCACTAAAAAATTCACTCATCGGAAGCTGTGCCCTTTGCAGCAGGGCAGCTATTTCCGGAGGCATGACCGCTGATGCAGCTTTTTCATTGGCAGATGCATATATCAGAAGCATTGAAAAATGCCAGCAGCTCAAGGAACTTTCACAACTGGAAGAAGAGATGGTTCTATGTTTTTCAAAACGGGTAGAGTCACTGCGTCGAGGCGAAATTTCAAACCTCATCCTGAGTGCTATGCGATATATCGATGAATATCTTTCTGAAAAACTGCGTTTGCCTGATATTGCAGCCCAGGTATTTATACACCCCGATTATTTGAGCGCTTTATTTAAAAAAGAAACGGGCGAAACCATCACCCGCTATATACAAAAAAGACGTATCCAGGAAGCTTGCCGTTTTCTGAGATACAGCCATTACCCAATTGCTGAGATCGCAGAATACTTTCAATTTTCGTCACAAAGCGCTTTTACAAAAATATTTAAACAGTTTGAAAACCTCACACCAAAACAATACAGAGATCATTCACCCCCTCTGGGTTAAACCAAATGAACTGATGATGCAACTTCAGGTGACGACTAATCAAACTTCTATCTTTTCCTCTGTGCGCTTAGCATCCTTATATTTCATCAATACATTCGCTGCCTCGCCCTGCAAATAGTCATCCACTTGCAAGGCAGCGCAGCCGATATAATTTTGAGGTGTCAGCGTTTTGTCAAGGCCATCCATATTAATGGCAAAAGCTGGATCCTGCGCGATTCGATCGAGCAGATCATTGGGTTTCCCATGAAGTTTCACCCCATTTGCTGCCTCCTGGGCATGAATACGGAGCCGCTCGTGTAAATCCTGACGGTCACCGCCCAATTTCACCGCATCCATCAGAATGTTTTCACTGGCCATGAAGGGCAGCTCTTCCATTAAATGCTTGTGCGCCATCTTTGGATACACCACAAGGCCGCTTGCTACATTATGATAGAGCATCATCAGGCCATCTGCCGCCAAGAAACCCTCGGCAATGGATATTCGACGGTTAGCACTATCGTCAAGGGTGCGTTCAAGCCATTGCTCAGCCGCTGTCATGGCGGCATTTTGCTGATTGGCTATTAAGAACCGAGAAAGCGCCGCCATGCGCTCGCTTCTCATCGGATTACGCTTGTATGCCATGGCAGACGAGCCTATTTGTTTGGATTCAAAAGGCTCCTCCATCTCCTTCAAATGAGCCAAAAGCCTGATGTCATTAGAAAACTTGTGTGCGCTCTGGGCAATTTGCGAAAGGATATTCAAGCACCTGCTATCTACTTTTCGCGAATATGTCTGTCCGGATACCGCCACAGGTTTTTCAAAGCCCATTTTTTGAGATACAAGCATATCAAGCTGCTTAACCTTATTGTAATCTCCATCAAACAATTCAAGAAAAGATGCCTGAGTTCCCGTTGTACCTTTAGAGCCCAAAGGGCGCAAGTCACGCAAAAAATCTTCAGTTTGCCTGATATCATCGATAAGGTCAGATAACCATAGCGTGGCGCGTTTCCCTATGGTAACCGGCTGAGCCGCTTGAAAATGAGTATAGCCCAGCGCAGGCACATCTTTGTATTCCTGAGCAAAATAAAACAGGGCCCAGGCTGTTTGAACTAACCTTGAAAGGATAAGCTCCATGGCTTCTTTCATGATGATAATGTCTGCATTGTCACCCACATAACAGCTGGTGGCCCCCAGATGAATAATGGGCCTGGCCAAAGGGCACGCATCGCCGAAGGTATGCACGTGCGCCATGACATCATGCCGCAGCTGGGCTTCATAAGACTCAGCTATACCATAATCAATATCCCCTATTTTATCTTGCATCTGAGCGATCTGCTCATCGCTGATAGCCAGGCCAAGCTGCTGCTCCGCCTGCGCCAAATACACCCAAAGCTGCCGCCACAGCTGAAATTTATGATGATCGGAAAATAATCCTTGCATCTGCCTGCTGGCATAGCGCTTTGAAAAAGGTGACACATACAGGCCATAATCGCTCATTCTCGCTCCTTTTACCCGATCCATTTTAGTCCGATTATACAAGGCTCAGATAATGAATGCAAATAGCCTTTCCTCCAATTCTTAAGGAAATTAAATCTATGGTTTTCTTTGACAGGAAAACCGAATCATGCTAATCTTCAAGCAATACAAAACCACCTTATAAGGAGATTTTTATGCTGCTGCCTAAATTAGCACTGCTCGCAACAGGAGGAACCATCGCCAGCCTTCATACAGCCACGGGTCTTGCACCTGCTATGCGGGCAGAAGAAATCCTGGCTGCCTGTCCGGATTTGTCTTTGCAGGCAGATATTTGGGTAAACGATGTGTTTTCCCTTGATTCCAGCAACATTCAACCCGAAGAATGGCAAATTCTTGCACATGCAGTCCTCCAGGCTGCCCAAAACTGTCAGGGCATTGTTATTACCCATGGTACCGATACCATGGCCTATACTGCCTCTGCTCTTAGTTTTATGCTGCAGGAGCTGAATATCCCTGTGGTACTCACAGGCAGTCAATTGCCCATTAAGCATCCGCTAAGTGATGCCCCAAGCAATTTGACAGAAGCCTTTTGCGCAGCTGCTCAAGCTGCGCCGGGCGTTTACGTGGCCTTTCACCACAAGCTTATTTATGGCACACGCGCTGTAAAAATGCGTACACTGGGATTTGATGCTTTTGACAGCATCAATGCTCCTGCCGTCGGCTACTTTGATGCAGATGGCCTGCACATCAAACAAAACGAAAATTGTTTTGAAATTAAAGACACTTTTTCTGTCTCCCCATCATCTTTGAACATTGACCCCAGGGTTTTCTTGCTTAAGCTGATGCCGGGAACCAATCCTGAAATTTTCCGTCACATCATTGCAGCCGGTTATAAAGGACTTGTCATCGAAGCCTTTGGACTTGGCGGCCTGCATTATATCAGAAGAAATTTAATAGAAAGCCTTGACTTGCTCAATGAGCATAACATTCTCACGTTCGTTACCACGCAGTGTTTGTATGAAAAGGCCGACTTCTCTGTTTATGAAGTAGGCAGAAACGTCCTGAAAGGATCCATCTTTGGCGCTCATGACATGACCACAGAAGCCGCCTTAACCAAGTTGATGTGGATATTGGGGGACACGCAAAACCGGATGCCGTATATCGGAACATGCCTTGCGCATGAAATGCTATAACAAATTTTGTTTTATTCTGTGGGAATAAATGGCAAAAATTGGTTCATGTAATATTTACCCCAGGCCATAGTTTCTCTGGCATGGTTCTTTATCCAATACTCCGGCAGAATCGGGCTGCCAACGCCAGAAGGGTTCAGTAACAGATCTTTCGCTATTTGCATGGCACGGGGCAGATGATAATCGCTGGTGATAATCAAAACATCTTTAGTTCCCTCAGGCAGCAGCTTGATGGCATTTTGAATGTTCTGTTGGGTGTTGAATGATTTGTCCTCCACCAAAATATGCTGTGATGGAACATCATATTTTTCAAGCCACGCTTTCATCACCGAGGCTTCAGTGGCAGGTTCATCAACCCCTTGAGCGCCGCTGACAACGATTGGCATGTTTTGTTTCTTGTATGCTTTGAGAGCCTCCATCAGCCGCAGCTCAAGCTGTTTTGATGGCTCACCATCTGAAGTAACCTGCGCCCCAAGAACAATCATGGCCTGCGAAGGTTTTGGTGCCGGTATGTTATGTTCGCGAACCAGCAGGTATCCAAAGAGAAAGGCAAACGCCAGCACAAACAGCACAGCCAGTGTGAAAATAGTTTTTATCAGCATCCTAATGGGTCCTCTTCTGTTCTTTCGTCTTGCCATGGATTATTTTTCTCCTCAATCGATTAATCTATTTTGAGCAAAGCTATAATAAGCATTATTGGTTACAATTACATGATCGCGTAACACAATGCCAAGAGGCGCCAGCAAGGCCTGCAAAGCACCGGTCATGGCGATATCTGCCCGGGAAGGTTCTGCATCGCCGTCAGGATGATTGTGACATAAAATTGCGCCTTTGGCTCCAGCGCGCAAAAGAGCAGCAACAATCAAGCGTGGATATACAGCTGTCTCCCCCTCATCCCCTCGGGATATCAGGGTTTTTAAAAGCAGGCTGTCTTTTGCATCCAGGGCAAGAACATATAGATGTTCATAGGTTTCCCCCACAAGCATGGCTCTGCAATAGTCCAGGCGCCCTTTCAGGCTGCCAAGCCGCAAAGTTTGCTCGGCTTGATCTTTACCATATAGGCGCATCAGGGGCAGCATCAAAGTAATCAGTGAGGCAGCGCTTGGGCCAATGCCGCTCACCTCACACAAATCTTCTTTGGATGCGGAAAGCACACGGCTGATGGAACCAAAGCGAGCGAGCAAAGCCTTGGCGATCGGTTTGACATCGCGTCGCGGTATCGCATAGCACAATAGCAGTTCAAGTGCTTCGTACGGGGCAAAACCATCAAGACCGGTCTTATCAAATCGCTCGCGCAGTCTTTGTCTATGGCCCAGATAATCCTGCATACCCATACCTCCGATTGAGAATAGTATAGCATAGTTGGTTTGTGACAGGTAGATTAAAAGAACATAGAGTATAGAATAATTGGCTGATTGGTTGCGACCATAAAAATCTTTCGTTCTTCATGCAGGAAAAAGAAGTTTTGTGTTTAAATAACAGAATATAGGTAAAATTGCGGGATATCGTTTCTTAGGATTCATATATCCCTCTCCTTGCGCCACTCTGCTGCCTTAAAAAACAATTAACAGGAGGTTCTAATGTCAGAATTAAAACTGGATTATCTGGGGATCATTCAAGCAAAAGCGATCCATCACAACTTAACCCCCGCCCAATCGATTGAACACGCTCTCAAGCGCGGTGAAGGGAAGCTGAGCGAAAACGGTGCCCTGGTGGTAAATACGGGGAGGTATACAGGCAGAAGCCCCAATGACCGCTTTATTGTTGACGAGCCCTCTATTCATGATGAAATAGCCTGGGGCAAGGTCAACGTGCCCATCAGCGAAGAAAAATTCGACGCCATCTATCGCAAAGCAACCGCCTATTTACAAAATCGCGAGGTTTATGTCTTTGACGGCTTTGCAGGCGCAGACACAGATTACCGCAAGAGCTTTCGCATCGTCAACGAACTGGCCAGCCAAGATTTATTTATACACCAGGCACTGCTTCGCCCCAATCAGGAAGAACTTGCAAACTTTACGCCGGACTTTACAGTCATCGCAGTACCAGGGCTGCATTGCATACCGGAAATTGATGGCGTAAACTCAGAAGCGGCCATCATTGTGAGCTTTGAGCGTAAAATGGTGGTTATCTGCGGCAGCCAATATGCAGGCGAAATTAAAAAGAGCGTATTTAGCGTGATGAACTATATCCTGCCCAAACAAGATGTGTTCAGCATGCACTGCTCAGCAAACATCGGAAAAGATAATGACAGTGCTCTGTTCTTTGGCCTCTCAGGCACAGGCAAGACAACCCTGTCTGCAGACCCCAACCGAAAGCTGATTGGCGATGATGAGCATGGCTGGAGTGACAAGGGCATCTTTAATATAGAAGGCGGCTGCTATGCCAAATGCATCAATCTCTCCCAGGAGCATGAGCCGGACATCTGGAATGCCATCCGCTTTGGCAGTCTGGTTGAAAATGTTGTCATGGACGAAGATACCCGCGTATTGGATTTTAATGATGGCAGCCTGACTGAGAATACCCGTGCAGCTTACCCGGTAGATTTTATTGAAAATGTACAGATCCCCGGCGTAGGCGGTCACCCTAAAACAGTTATTTTCCTCACAGCAGACGCATTTGGTGTTCTTCCCCCTGTGAGCAAACTGGAGCGCAACAGTGCCATGTACCATTATGTCAGCGGCTATACAGCCAAACTTGCGGGAACTGAGCGGGGCATCACTGAGCCCGAGGCTACCTTTTCTACCTGTTTTGGAGCGCCTTTCCTCCCCCTTCCTGCAGCCCGCTATGCGCAGCTGCTGGGCGAGAGAATCGATGCTCACAATTCCAACGTCTATCTGGTCAACACAGGCTGGTCAGGCGGCAGTTATGGCAAGGGCGGATACCGCATGAAACTTCCCCTTACCCGTGCGATGGTTACTGCCTGTCTCAATGGTGAACTTGAAAAAAGTGAATTTGTCCGCGACCCGATCTTCAATGTAATGGTTCCCACAACCTGCCCTGATGTGCCAAGCGATGTTTTGATTCCTGAAAAAGTATGGCAGGACAAAGAAGCATTCAAATCGACTGCCCATAAACTTGCAGAACTGTTCCGCAGCAATTTTGCAAAATACACCAAGATGCCCCAGGAAGTCATAGACGCAGGCCCAAAAGGCTGATAATGTATACAAACCCCTTGCAAGAAAACTCTTGTAAGGGGTTTTTTCTTTATCGATATATCATGGCAAGACAATCACTGATTTGCCTCTGGCATGCCGGGAACCTTTTAATGTAAGCGCTTTAAGTGCATCCTCAAATTGAAAAATATGTTCAATGAAAAGCGGCATTTCCTTTTTTGCAATCTTGTTAAACATGTCTAATAAATCATCTTTTACATCTATGTGGTATGGCAGCTGAACGACACGAATGTTTCTGTGCGCTTCAATGCGGTCACCTGATACGGAAATTATCTTACCGCCATCTTTGACTGTGTCCATGCTTTGACTGCTGGTATTTGGCTGAATAGCTATGCCAGCATCAACCCCATCTGGCCGCCATTGCCTAACTTGCTCAACCCAATCAGTGTCATGATAATCCACTGCTTTTTCTGCCCCAAGAGACTTCAGGAAATCGTGATTCTTTTTTGATGCGGAAGCTGCAACCGAACATCCTTTGGCTACAGCCAATGGAATTGCAAACATACCAATAGCGCCTGAGGCGCCAGCGATAAAAATTGATTGCCCTGTCTTTAGTTCAAGTGCTTGATACACCTTTAATATCGTATTGCCTGCCACCGGAATAGCCGCAGCTTGCGCAAAACTCATTTGCGGAGGAATATGAACAACAAGAGATTTTTTTCCAAGGGCTGCATATTCAGCATAAGTGCCTCCTTTGGGCTGCTGCATGCTAACAAAAGCAATTCTATCGCCAGGCATAAATCCAGGGAAATTTTTCCCAGCCTTTTCAATAATTCCGGAGCCTTCAATGCCAATAGGATATGGAAATTGAATGTTTTCAGGGAAAAAATAACCATCGTGTATACCAACTCCGATTGCTTTGACAGAAACGAGCAACTCGTCTTCATTAATCGTTGGAATTGGAACATCCATCAATTTAAACTCATTTGAATCAGGACCTAGCTTTACCAATGCTCTCATGCTTCTCACTCCTCACATTTTCCGGGTCATCAGCTTTATGATACGATGATACCCGAAGTGCGTATATGTAAGGAAATTTCGATCTGGGCTTAACGCAGGTCCTCTCCCAGCCAGTATCTTTTAAGAGGCTGATAGCTCAGCCAGGCGACGATTGATGTGATGATTATTTCTGGCACCATGTAGCTGCCGTTGTATACCAAAGACCACATTGGAGAAGTAAATCCCTGATCATTTGGCCATAAAGCCTCCCAGATGATCCAACCGGAGAAAAAATGAAACGCATAGCGCAGGAGAAGAGTCAGCATAATGCCAGCAAGCAATGCCAGCCTCTGGTCTTTGAATCTGCCTTTGAATACGCTGGATAAACTGATGACGCTATAAGCCAAAATATAATCAAGAAGCGCAATCAACAACATTTCCAAAGCATTTCGACCGTAACCTATGTTCTTAAATCCTAGGATAAGTTGCAGCAGAGAATAAATAAAAGCAGAAAACATACCCCATCTGGTTCCGTACCGCCAAGAGATAAATACCAGCGGCAGCATTGAACAAATCGTAATGCTTCCGCCAAGAGCCCAAGGACCCTGAAAAGATAAAATACTAAGTACAGTCCCAATGGCAATGAGAATAGCGCTTTCCACCATTCTGCGCGTTGATAAGGTCATTGTTTTTCCTCCTTGCTTGCGAGTAAATCAAAAAACCACCCTGCCGGAAGCAAAGCGGAAGAAATTAAACTAATTTTCCTACGCCGGCATTATCCGGATCAGGTATAAGGGTTCCGGGAAATTCCCGATCTCAGCCAGCTAAAGCCAGCGCCCCTGCTGCAGAATATCATACAGCATATACATCATAATTGATGATGTGAACCAAAGTCAAGTAGCGTCGTCAATTTGATTGTGGTATCATATTCCTGTCGCATCAACGCAAAAACGCTTACACCACAAGGGAGGACAAAATGCCCTGGTTTCAAAAAAAGAGCAGGCCATCCGTACCTAACGACATGACGGTGATGGAACTGCTGCACGAAGCCAAGATCTCAAAAGATCCTGTCTATGCGTATGCTTGTCTGGAACGAGCGGAAATTATGGCGCCTGAGAATTTAGAGGTGCAGCTCGCTCTGCTGCTCTTGGGGCGCCTTCACGAAAGAGAAAGAAAACCTGCGGAATATTCATTAATCAAAAGCTATTTGCTCAATGGGTTTGAACACCCGGAAAAATATACAGAAGCGGAGCTCCGACTTCAATCCCACGAACTCTTTAATGATAAACGTCTGCAGTATTGTCTGAGTTTAGCTGATGACAAGCAGGCCTTTCTGGAAAAGTACTTGAATGAGCTTTCTCAAGAATATATGCACATTTTTATTCAGGGAGATTCAAGCCATGCTCCTCGGGTTTTTGGTTTTTCCATCAAATCTCAGCTGCAGAGTTATTTCGCCATTCCTGCAGCCGATATCATCCGCAATGCACTTAGTTCTCCTTTTTTAAATGAACAGCAGCAGCGATTGGTTGCTAGAAGTTTTTATAAAGCTTTCCAAAGCCAGATGAACAGCAATACCCAGGATTTGGATAAATTGTTAGGTGCCGAAATTTGCAGAGCTCTGGCATGATGAAAAAGTTGGCCTCTTTTTTAATGGCGCTCATTTTAATGACAGCTTTTTATCTTTATGCGCTTTTACGCGAAGATGAGGGCACAAAAGGAACTGACAGATGGGTTGTTGCTTCTGAAGAGTCGATTTTCAAAGCACAAGGATCCACTATCAGCAATCAAGCTGCAGCTTTGTCAGCTGCCATGGGCGTATCCCTGCCGCTTCCAAACGAAATAATCAGCGGCGAGGTGACAGATGGAAAATATCACGGATACTATGTTAGAGAGTTACATGTCAAGGATGAGCAAAGGATAGTACGCGGTGTGCGTCCTGTATCCGCTGCACCGATGCTCAGAGACAAAGAGCTGGCTTTTTCTCAAAGTGATAAAACCTTGATGAGTTATCCTCTTTTATTTGCGCAGCAGAATGAAAGAACTTATTATTATTTCTCCACCGATTCGGCCGCATTTGTTATTGAAGCACCTGCCGGCATGTCTCAAAGCGATGCTTTGGAAGGCATTACCATGACTGAACCGAAATAGATTAAAAACCAAGGAGTTATATGATGCAAAATAAATTCCAAAACAGCGTGGCTTACAATGTACGCCGTTTTTTGCCTTATTACAAAAAGCATACAAAGGTGCTTGTTTTTGATTTGATATGCGCCATGCTCACCACACTGTGCGAGCTGATCTTCCCTCTGATTGTTTCCATGGTAACTGATCAGGCTGTAAAGAATCCAAGCGCTATTACCTGGGCTTTTATTCTGCGTCCTGCTCTTTTTTACCTTGCTCTGCGTCTTGTGGATGCCGGGGCTTTTTACTATATGCAGTCAATGGGCCATATCATGGGAGCCAAGATAGAAACGGACATGCGCAGTGACTTGTTTTCGCATCTCCAGCAGCTGAGCTTCTCTTTTTATAACAACACCAAAATAGGCCAGATCATGAGCCGAATGACAAGTGATTTATTTGACATCACTGAGTTCTCTCATCATTGCCCGGAAGAATTTGTGATTGCCTTTTTCAAAATCGGCGTGACATTTATTATTCTGATGACGGTCAATGTGCCCCTGACATTGTTGATATTCTTGATGCTGCCTGCTTTGCTGCTTACCACGTATTTTTTCAGCGGCAGACTTAGGAAAGTCTTTAGCGATTGCCGCTGGCAGCTTGGTGAAATCAACGCACAGACAGAAGACAGCCTGCTTGGGATGCGAGTGGTGCAGAGTTTTGCCAACGAAGAAATCGAAAATCAAAAATTCAGCAGGAGCAACCAGACTTTTTTAGCGCTCAAGAAAAAACAATACAGAGTGATGGCTGCTTTTCACATCACCACCCGACTGATGGATGGCATCATGAATATCACCGTAGTTGTCGCAGGCTCGCTGTTTATGGCCAAGGGACGCATCACCGCGGGACAGTTTTTAAGCTATCTGCTTTATGTCAACATGCTCCTGGCAGCAGTCCGGCGTTTGGTTGAATTTACTGAACA
Organism: Clostridiales bacterium; assembly: GCA_012512355.1. Taxonomy (GTDB): domain Bacteria; phylum Bacillota; class Clostridia; order Christensenellales; family Aristaeellaceae; genus UBA1038. The sequence continues at coordinate 11,640 of JAAZEI010000093.1, forward strand.
ATTTCAAAAAGGCATGACCGGCATAGAACGCTTTGTAGAAATTATGGATGCACCGCTTGAAATCAAAGACAGCCCGGGTGCAAAACCTTTAAAAGATGTCAAAGGCGAGATACGTTTTGAAGATGTCAGTTTTCATTATGCCGATGCTGTGGATGAAGAGGTGCTCTCAAATACCAATCTTGTTGTACCCGCAGGACAAAACATTGCCTTGGTTGGTCCCAGCGGTTCAGGAAAGACAACCATGTGCAATCTTATCCCGAGATTTTATGATGTGAACAAAGGGCGTATCCTTGTTGATGGGCAGGATATCAAAACTCTGCAGCTTAAAAGCCTGCGTGATAATATCGGCATGGTCCAGCAGGATGTTTACTTGTTTTCAGGAACCGTGCTTGACAATATTGTTTATGGAAAGCCAGGTGCTGATCTGGAGGCTGTAATGGATGCTGCCAAGCTGGCTGGTGCGCATGACTTTATCATGGCTTTGCCGGATGCATACGATACCCATGTTGGTGAGCGGGGTGTGAAACTGTCAGGCGGCCAAAAACAGCGGATCTCAATCGCCAGGGTTTTTTTGAAGGATCCTCCTATCCTGCTTTTGGATGAAGCGACAAGCGCTCTTGATAATGAATCTGAACGCATTGTGCAGAAATCTTTAGAAAGACTCGCAAAAGGCCGTACAACACTCACCATTGCCCACCGCCTGACAACCATCCGCAACGCGGATGTGATTTGGGTATTGACTGAAAACGGCTTGGAAGAAAGTGGAACACATCAGGAGCTTATGGCAATGCACGGTGTCTACAGTAAATTTTACCGCATGTATTCAGCAGGAAAATCCCAAACAAAAGAGCAGGAGGTACTTGTTTAATGGATCTATGTTTTTTAGGTGCCGCTAGGGAAGTCACAGGCAGCCGTTATCTGCTGAGCACAAAAGAAAAAAACATCCTCATTGATTGCGGTATGGAGCAAGGGCACGATACCTATGAAAATCAGGAGCTGCCGGTGATGGCAAGCGAAATTGAATGCCTTGTATTGACCCATGCACACATCGATCACAGCGGCATGGTGCCGCGTCTGTTCAAAGAAGGCTTTCGGGGCCCTGTTTATGCCACCAAGGCAACCACCGCCCTTTGCGGCATCATGCTAAAAGATTCTGCCCATATTCAGGAATATGAAGCGGAATGGCGTAATAGAAAAGCAAAACGCGCGGGAAGTGAACCTTATGTGCCTATATATACCATGGAAGATGCTGAAGGTGTCCTTAAACAATTTAAATCAATCCCTTACAATGAGTCTTTTCAGATTCTGGAGAATGTCAGTCTTGTTTTAACCGATGCCGGGCATCTACTGGGTTCTGCCAGCGCCACCCTCCAGATTCAGGAAAAAGGAGAAACGCGCCGCATCGTATTTTCAGGAGACATCGGCAACCTTCATCAGCCTATCATCAAAGATCCACACTACCTCAAAGAAGCTGATTATGTTGTAATGGAATCAACTTACGGTGACCGGCTGCACGGAAAGCGGCCTGATTACATTGCCGATCTATGCGATGTCCTCCAAACAACATTTGACCGGGGCGGCAAAGTGGTCATCCCCTCCTTTGCAATTGGCCGCTCACAGGAGATGCTTTACTTTCTAAGGGAGATAAAACAAAAGAAGCTCATCAAAGGCCATGAAGGGTGGCCCGTATTTATGGACAGCCCTCTGGCAATCAAAGCAACAAGCATATTCAATCAATGTGATGATACCAACTTTGACAAAGAAATGCGTGATTTGATTGACCGAGGTATTAATCCACTGCATTTTGACGATTTACAGCTGTGCGTGACGCCCGATGAATCCAAAGCGATTAACTTTCATGAGGGTCCGGGCGTTATCATTTCCGCCTCCGGTATGGCTGAAGCAGGCCGCATTCGTCACCACCTCAAACATAATCTCTGGAAACCGGAAGCTACCATCCTCTTTGTAGGTTACCAGAGTGTGGGCACCCTGGGTCGGCTGATACTTGAAGGGCTCAAGGAAGTCAGACTGTTTGACGATACTATCCATGTCCAAGCAACCATTCGGAGTTTACAGGCCATCAGCGGCCATGCCGATGCTGATGGCCTGTTTACCTGGGCCCAGAGCTTTGACCCCAAACCTCTTGGATATTTCATCTGTCACGGAGAAGAAAGCGTCGCCCTCACTTTTGCAAAAAGATTGGAGGATTCGGGGCTTGAAACGAATGTTCCCTACAATGGGGATGTGTGGGATTTGGTCACAGGGTTGCAAACCAATGAAGGAAACCCTGCACTTGTGAGAGCTAAGAAAAGAAATCCAAGCCCGCAGACAAAAGCTCCCAGCATGACCGACAGAAAGCTTCAGTCTGCCTCCGACCGAATGACCGGACTTCTTGAAAAGGCTCGCTCTTACAGCAACAATCTAAAATCAGATCTTGCGGAACAATTGGAAAAAGTCTTAACAAAGTGGGAGTAAAAAAAATGATCAATTTTCAATCCCTCAACGCACCTCTGCCTCAGGATATCGCCGGTTACATCGCCTGCGGACAGTGGGACATTGCTCATGAAATGATTCAGGCAAGGATAAAACTGCAGCTTCCGGCAATGCTTCAAGATAGGTTGCTTGCAGCCGATTTTTTTATTCAGTCTCTTTCACGCAGTTACAGCGTGACTGAAGATGACTTGCTAAACGAAATCAGGAGTTTGATAGAAAACTTTAGCAATGATGATTTATCCAGCCTGCGAAACCTTGGCTGGTTAGATTCCATTCTCATCAATGGTTGCCGCATGTACTTCCAAGATACAATCGCCAGCCTGCTTAAAGCAAACCCAGAGTTTGCAGCACGTGCGGGCAAACCTCTCCACTCCCCTCGGCCCCTGCTGGACGAGGCAATTGCCTATCTGAAGAATCACGGGGAACTGATAATGCGCATGGAGCTGACAAGCAGTCTTCGCATCAAAGATGAGCATTTCATCCCCGGTGAGAAGTATGCCATCCACCTGCCACTGCCCAGTCCGTCGGCTCAGCAAAGAGAAGTTCAAATCATGGATATAAACCCCAAACCTCGTCAGATTGCCCGTGAGAGTGCGCCACAGCGCACAGCTTATTTTGAAGAAAAGCTGCTGGAAAATAAGCCTTTCATAGCCAGAAGCAGCTACCTTCAGAAACTTGTTTACTGCGATCCAATTAATGACACGAATCCTAAAATAATCTATCCCGATGCAAAACCGCCCATACGCGCTGACTTGGAGCCTCAGGCACCTCATATTATGTTTACTCCCTATCTCACAGCGCTTGCAAAAGAACTCATAGGCGATGAAATTGTCCCTGTTCGCCAGGCGAAGCGCATTTACAACTTTATTACAGGCTCAGTTTTATATAGTTACGTCAGACCATATCAGCTCATCGAGAATGGGGCAGAATATGCAGCTGTCAACTTACGGGGTGATTGCGGCCTTCAGGCTTTGCTGTTTATCACACTTTGCCGCATCTGCGGCATCCCTGCACGTTGGCAAAGCGGTCTATACGCAGTGCCCGGTGACGAAGGCAGTCACGATTGGGCATGGTTCTATACTGAAGTTTGGGGTTGGCTGCCCGCCGATTGCAGTTTTGGAGGAGCGGGAAGACGCAGTGGCAGTCCCCAACGTCGGGAATTTTACTTCGGCAATCTGGATCCCTATCGAGCAGTATTTAATCATCAATACATGGGAGAGTTTGAACAGAACAGACATTGGCCGCGTAACGACCCTTACGACAACCAAACAGGGGAAGCAGAAACGCTGGAAACCAACTTAAATTATGGCCAGTACCGCACCAATCACGACGTTAAAGCAGAGTGGCTCTAAATCTTCAATTTAAAAAACGCCCTGATGCAAGTTCGTACAGCACAGGGCGTTTAATAATATGTGGATTACTCATCTTCCAGATAAATAAGATGTTTTATTTTTTCTAAGGTTTTGTCCCCGATGCCGGGGACTGCCTTTAAATCTTCCACTAGAAAAAAAGGCGAATTTTCTCTTGCAATGAGAATGGCTTGTGCTGTAACAGGTCCGATGCCGGGGAGTTGCATGAGCTCCTGCAAGTCCGCCGTATTGATATTAATGTCACCTTGCGGCTGCCTTATCGTTTGGATAGCACTGTGATTCTGTGTAAAATGCAATGTTTGCGCTTTGGGTCTGGAAAATATGCCGGATGCCAGCACCAGACAAAGCACTGTTATCCCCACACAAGCTGAGGTTAAGCCATACAGCAGCGTCTTTTTCATCAATCAAACAATCAAATCGCTTTTGAGACTTTCTGCCCATTGGGTGTATCTTCTACGGTATAGCCAAGCGCAATTAATTCTGCGCGAAGTTCATCGGATAGTTTCCAATCCCTGCTTTCGCGGGCTTCTTCGCGCTTCTGCGCTAAATCACGAATATCTGTAGGCAATTCATCGGGTTGTTTCACCAACAGTCCCAATATATCCGTTAATATTTTCAAAGTGTCAAGCGCATGCCGGATAGCTGAAGCTGCCGTTTCTGCAGTCACCATGGTATTGCAGGCATATACGATATCAAACAAAGCGCCAATAGCTTCTGCTGTGTTGAGGTCATCGTCCATGCCTGCTTCAAAGCGCTGTTTTCCCATGTCTATTTGTGCTGCAAAATCGATGTCTGCCAGGGAATATTCATGTTCCTGAGCTGATTTCAGGAGGAAGAGCAGATTGTCTCTTGCGGTGTACAGACGTACCCGACTGGCATGAGCCTGTTCAATGCTCTCGCGACTAAAGTTGAGAGGGCTGCGATACTGAGCAGACAGCATAAACATGCGAACATCCTCGGGCTCAAATTCTTTTAAGATGTCCCGTACAGTAAAGAAATTGCCTCTAGATTTTGACATCTTTTCATTGTCGATGTTAAGAAATCCATTGTGCATCCAATAATGTACAAAGGGATGGCCGGTAGCCCCTTCGGACTGAGCAATTTCATTTTCATGATGCGGGAATATCAGGTCATGACCACCTGAGTGTATATCAATTGTATCCCCCAGATAGGTTGTGCTCATGGCGCTGCATTCAATGTGCCAGCCTGGCCTACCCTTTCCCCAGGGGCTTTCCCATGCGGGCTCAGATGGCTTGGCAGATTTCCACAGCACAAAATCTGCAGGTGATTGCTTTTCATCATCTACATCCACACGAGCCCCGGCATCCAGATCTTCTATCTCCTGACCGCTGAGTTTGCCATAATCAGGAAAGCCTGCAGTTCGATAATAAACAGTGCCCTTGCTTTCATAGGCCAGGTTTTTTTCAACCAAACGCTGAATCATCTTGATGATCTCTTCCATATGTTCAGTCGCCCTGGGCTGAACGTTTGCCGGTCTGATTCCAAGCGCCTTCGCATCCTTAACATACTCAGCGATAAACCGATCGCCCAGTTCCTTCACAGTGATGCCCTCTTCGTTGGCTCGGCGTATCATCTTATCGTCGATGTCAGTGAAGTTCTGAACAAAGTTGACTTTGTATCCACGATACTCAAAATAACGCCTGAGCACATCAAAGATGATAAAAGGGCGGGCATTTCCGATGTGGAAGTAATCATACACCGTGGGACCGCAGGAGTAGATACTGACTTCACCGGGCTTGATGGGCTTAAACTCTTCTTTCTTTCGGCTTTGACTATTGTAGATGTACATAGGTCCTCCTAAATTCATACGCTTTGTGTTGCTTGGCGGGCTATATTTTTTCTTCGGGTTTCTTCAATTAGCTCTTCTTGAATATTAACAGAGGGAAAGCTCTCCTCCACCCTGTGATAGCTATCATTATCCATCAGCTGCCATGTGTGTGTATTGTCTACCCACATCCGGTCAAAGAGTGAAGATATTTTTTGGGCAATGCTGATATCTTTGACAGGAGCTGTCAGTTCAATGCGCCGATCCAGGTTGCGTGTCATCAGGTCAGCCGATGAAATAAACACCTCAGGCATTCCGGCATTTTCAAACAAATACATCCTGGAGTGTTCCAAAAAACGGCCGACAATGCTCCTGACCTCCAGATTATCATAAAACTTGGTTCGAAGACAGCAGATTCCCCGCACCAACAGCTTTATATTAACACCATTTGCAGCTGCATCATAGATGGCATCGATCATTTCAGGGTCAGAAAGCGAGTTTACCTTCGCGCGAAAACTTGCTTTGAGCCCCATCCCGGCATTATCTTTCTCAATATTGAGTTTTGCAATAAACTCATCTTTTGTCGCATAGGGCGAGATGAAAATGTTTTTCATTGGAAAAGTATAATTATAGCCGGTGATGATATTAAAAAACGCGCTCGCATCCTCGCCCAGCTGCCGGTCACAGGTTAATATGCCCATGTCTGTATACTGTTTTGCCGTGATGCCATTGTAGTTGCCGGTTCCAATGTGGATATATTGTTTTAGCCTCTGCGCTTCTCTCCTCACCACCAGGGTGATCTTGGAGTGCGTTTTCCACTTGGGCACGCCATAGAGCACATGACAGCCTGCCGCTTCTAATATTTTACACCAGTTGATGTTGTTTTCTTCATCAAACCTCGCTCGAACTTCCACCAGAACTGTCACCTGTTTACCCAACTGCGCGGCTCTGGCAAGCGAGGGAATCAGGCTTGACTAGGAATCGACGCGATATAAGGTCTGCTTGATGGCCAGCACACCGGGATCATCTGCTGCTTCGCGCACAAAACGCAGCACGGGTTCAAAGCTGTCATATGGGTGATGCATCAATAAATCACCCCGCTGAATGGTTTCAAAGATAGATTCATCTGCAAGAAAATTTAATGGTACATGAGGCTCAAAAGGAGTATAACGCAAATCCTCAAACCCCTCCAGCGAATATAAATCTCTTAGCAAAAAACGCAAATCCAGCGGGCCATCGATTTCCTGAACGATCTCATCATTTGCTTCAAGTTCGTTTTGCAGCCTCTGCCTGATTGTTTCATCACCTTTCCCGGATACCTCAATGCGGACGATTTTCCCATAACTTCTGCGTTTTAGAGATTTTCTCATTTCTTCAATAAGATTCTCTACATTATCAATTGCAATGACAAAATCAGTGTTTCGAGTAACACGAAAAACGAGAACACCCAAGGGATCCTGATAAGGAAACATCCTGTCAATATGAAGCATGATGATGTCTTCAAGCAATATGCCTGAAGTATTTTCATCTTGCTGCGGTAAAAATACCAGTCGCTTGAGTTTGTCAGGCACAGGAACCAAGCTCAACTGCGGCAAACCGCCTTTATCCGACTGCAAATGAACCGCAAGATAAATTCGCTTGGCCACCAGCAAAGGGAAAGGGTGGGCGGGGTTAATGAGGCGCGGTGTCAAAACCGGCATCACCTGCTGATCAAAGTAATCTGATAACCAGCTTCGCTGCTTTGTATCCAGGTCCTGCAAACTCAGAATATTAATTCGTGCGGCGGCGAGCCTTGGCAGCAGTTGCTTATGATAAACCTGATACTGCTCCTTAACCTGCCGGGCATAGGCACGCCGGATAAGGTTCAGCTGCATCGGAGGCGTTAGACCCGAAGGGTCGACCTCCATGCTGCCTGTATCCAAGAGACGTTCTAACTTTCCCACTCGTACCATAAAAAATTCGTCGAGATTGCTAGATACGATCGACAAAAACTTTGCCTGTTCAAAGGTTGGGTTTTTGTGCCTCACTGCCTCAAATAATACCCTGCTATTAAATTTGAGCCAGCTCAGCTCTCTGTTGATAAACTGTCTTGCTTCTTTCATAAAAGCTTCTTTGTCAATGTCAAGAGCGTCATCTGAGGCCTGTTGAACAGGCGCATGGGCATCCACCACGGATAAGCATCCGAATTGCCCAAACCGGGACTGATGTACTGCGGTACGGCATAAACCGTTGCCAAGCCCGAAACCTCATCATCCCCGGGCATCCACCCGCGCAAGCCAAGCTTGCCGCTGGGGATGTAAACAGGTCCGATAAAGGGCAAGCGCCATTGACCGTTATTCCAGTGGCCCGCAAGAATGAGTGATACGCTGCCGGGAAAATTTACAGATTTTCGGTCCAGGCGCTCGCCTGTATGCAAGCTGGCAACATCTGTCGCGTCAAGAGGAAAATGGCTAAGCAAGACATACAAATCATCAGGTTCCATCTCAAGCCTTGCTTCATCTAACTTTGCAAGTATTCCCAACTGATACTCAACGCCATATAGAGAGCTTTGCTCCTGCGCGGTCAAGGTTTCTGCAAGAGCTCTGGTTTCGAGCTCCGATTTGTGCTCCAAAAGGGCAAAGGATGCTGCTTTTAAATCCGTCAAAAATAGCTGTGCCGGGCTAAACCAAATGTTCTTGCCCTGATAATTGATCTTCTGTGGGCTATCCAGGTAGATGGCTCCTTTTTCTTCTGCTTTTGCGATATAGCCAGCCTTCACATCCGACTTGTCAGACAGTCTGTTCAATGGCTCAGGATCATCGTCGCCTGCGATAATGAATATAGGGATGTCATCTGGTAATCGGTCCAGCAGATCAAGCAGAGGCTGAACATTTTTACTTTTCCCCAACATATCGCCCGTGAGGCAAACAGCCTGATATTTTTCCAGGCGGATCTGGGAAAACAAGCGCTCCTGTTTTTCACCAAAACTTGCGCCGTGCAAGTCACTCAGGTGCAAAATACTAAACCCCTCATATGATTGGGCCATGGCAGGGACGCTGATCTGCTGCTTAAGAAGTGTTACATAACTATTATTAACTGCGTTAAGTCCGAAAACCAACAGCAATGAGAACAAAAAGATAAGAAAGCCCATCAGGCAGCCCGGATGCTTCTTTTTTTGCGGAGCAAACAGCGGCCTGTTTCGTCTTTTTGTCATAGGACACCCCTTTCTGCGCTTGAGAATTATAGCATGTATTCAACACAATAATCAATCTGATGGAGCTTGCAAGGCACACTAAGCAGGATTCAACTACATAAAATCGCGGTCGTTTTCGGTCTTGGGTTTGAGTTTCCGTCGAAGCCGAAATAAACAGGACTGATGAAGCCATAAACCCATAAAATCCAAACGTTTTAATCCAGAACACTTATGTTCAATAATTGGTTAGCGTAAAATAGTTGTAGGTGAAAACGAAAGGATTTGTAAAAGGAGGATATGATACAAACAAGATGAGTGCCCCGGAGGATTTATGCTCCCCCGAGGGGGAGCATAAAAAGGGACGCCAACTTTGGTAGAATGATTTAGCAAAAACACATTCTAAGGAGGCATCCCCATGGATATTCTATCAGATTTAGTGACCAAATTCATTCAGA
>JAAZEI010000011.1 GCA_012512355.1 Clostridiales bacterium
AGCGAGCGACTCATCATCCATATCGACAGGGGTGCCCTCAGTTGTTTGAGCCAGCACTGGAGTAGCAGAATCCATTGATGCTTTCTGCTGCTCGGCCAAATCTTGGGAAATATCAGTTTTTTCCTTGCAGCCCCCCAAAAGTAAAACAAAAGCTAAAGCTACTGGAAAAAGAAATTTTAGCGATTCACCTCTCATGCAAACCATGCTTTAAGTTTCTCACAATCCCTGAAAAACAGCAAGATGGAGTTAAGAAAAAAGCTCCAAATTCACAAAAATGAAGCTCGGCTTCATACGCCAAGGAGGTGGGGGTGAGGAACCCCTCTGAAGAAACGTATCCAAGCCGAGCTAAATATACTGTCAGCGCTCCATCCAAGCGCTGAGGTCAGTATAGTTTTTTCCATGAAAATGTCAACCTCTAATTGGGGCAAATTTGCTTTTCGCGTTTTTGTAATAATCTCAATCAGAGGAAATAAAACAGCCACCCCATTAGAGAGAGAGGGGGCCAGACGGAAAACACCCTTTTCTTCCATTTTCTTTCAAAAAAGACTCAAAAACTATCCATCTTGATCAGAATTTGGCTTGAACGTTTCCCTAAAAAAAACGACAATGCAGCTCAACGAGATTGGTGTTATGTCACGAATTAATACTTCATACGAACTGGCAAAAGAGCAATACGCTGCTTTTGGTGTAAATACCGATGCTGTCCTAAAGAAAATGGCAACCGTCCCCATTTCTCTGCACTGCTGGCAGGGTGATGATGTGGGCGGCTTTGAGGCTAAGGGCGATTCTCTCGGGGGCGGTCTTGCTGTAACCGGTAATTATCCCGGTAAGGCCCGCACTCCGGATGAATTGAGAGCAGATGCTGAAAAGGCTTTCTCTCTTATTCCCGGGAAACATCGCTTCAATTTGCATGCCTGCTACATTGACACTGACAAGAGAGTCGAACGCAATGCAATTAAACCTGAGCATTTTAGCACCTGGATGGATTGGGCCAAAGGTTTGGGAATCGGAGTGGATTTCAATCCAACTTTCTTTGCACATCCCAAAGCTTCAGATGGGCTCACTCTCACACATCCGGATAAAGGCATCAGAGATTACTGGATCGAGCACGGAATCGCTTGCCGCGAAATCGGAGCTGCATTTGGCGAAAAGCTAGGTTCTCCCACTGTCACAAATGTGTGGATACCCGATGGCATGAAAGATATCCCGGCAAATCGTAAATTCTTCCGTGAACTTCTGGTGGACTCTCTGGATAAAATTTTCGCAAAAGAAATTAATCCTAAGTACAACCTGGACGCGATTGAAGGCAAGCTTTTCGGCGTTGGTCTTGAAAGCTTCACTGCCGGCTCCCATGAGTTTTATCTAGCTTATGCTATAAAAAACAACAAGCTTGTTACCTTGGACAGCGGTCACTATCACCCGACCGAAACCATTGCTGACAAGATCTCCAGCATATTCCCATTTGTGGGTGAAATTCTTCTGCATGTCAGCCGCCCTGTCCGTTGGGATAGCGATCACGTAGTCATTCTAAATGACGACCTGTTGGCAATCGCTCAAGAGCTGGTCCGTGGAAATTACTTGGGCCGCACACATATTGGCCTTGATTTCTTTGATGCCAGCATAAACCGTCTCGCAGCTTGGGTTATTGGAACACGGAACATGCTCAAGGCTCTTCTCACAGCAATGCTTGAACCAAGCAGCATGTTGGCTGAATTTGAGAGAAGTGGAGATTACACTTCCCGTTTGGCAATAATGGAAGAACTAAAAACACTTCCTTATGGAGCCGTTTGGGATTATTACTGCCAGACAAATAATATCCCTGTGGGCACGGCTTGGCTTGACGAGGTCAAAAAGTACGAGAAGACTGTACTTTCCAAGCGCTAATTGCCCGTTTTAAACGAAGGGAAATTCGCCTAAAAACGAGTTTCCCTTTTCCCAAACATCGTATGGTTCGGGAGTTTCCCTTTCTTTAAAAATTTTTATAGTTATTGAATTATGGATGCTACAATTAATTTATCTGAT
>JAAZEI010000094.1 GCA_012512355.1 Clostridiales bacterium
CTCAACGGGATGAGGCTTCTTCGCTACAAACTAAGAACTTAGATAAAGGAGAGTAAAAATGAAAGCAGCAACCATTCAACTGGAGACACTCACCTGTCCTTCCTGTGTACAAAAGGTAGAAAACGCCACAAAATCGGTTCCCGGCGTGGAAAAAGACAGCGTCAAGGTACTCTTTAACTCAAGTAAAGTGAAGGTCGACTTTGACAATGAAAAGGCATCTGTCGAAGATATCGAAAAGGCCATCACCACCGTGGGCTACGAAGTAAAGAAATCCCAAGTCAAGGATAAGTAAGGCTGAGGCGAAGCACAACGATATAGCTAAAGAAACAGCAAGGCACCCTGCAGCATATTGGCAGGGTGCCTTTTTTATGCGAAAAAACTTTCTGCGCCTTTTACGAAAACAGTTCATGTAAGAGCATTTATGCGGGTAAATTCATAGTGAACAAAATACATGGATGGTCTGCGCATCCAGCTCTATGACCTTGGGGATGGAGAATGTATATGAATTATGGTTTGCAGGCGCTCAAACTGGTGTTTGGCCTCCTCTCTTTGCTATTGGCTTTAAGGATGCTGGGAAAAAGAAACTTATCCCAGCTAACCCCCTATGACGCTGTGTATATCATCGTATTTGGCGGCATTTTGGATGCCACTTTTTACAATGACGAGGTGGGCGTTTTCCCTTTTTTATTCTCCATCGCTGTCTGGACAGTCAGCATCTATATCATCGAAATCCTGGTGAGACGCTTTGAATTCTTAAGAATTACCTTCAAAGGCACGCCCGACCATATCGTTGATAACGGCAAACTCAATTTGAGACTTTTTGAAAAGAATAACCTGGAGATGGAGCAGCTGCGCATGGCGCTGAGAAAAAACGGCATCTTTTCGCTCAAAGAGGTCAGGGATATTTATCTGGAGCCCGATGGATCCTTCTCAGTCAACAGGTTCTCAGATTATCAAACCGTCACCAATTCAGGCTTAAACATCCAAAAAGAGGATGATACCACTGTTTTGCTCATCGAAGAAGGAAAAATCGAAACAAAGGCTTTGATCTATATCGGAAAATCCAAAGATTGGCTGAGAGAGGAGTTAAAAAAGCTTGGAATCGATGATATCTCAACAGTCATCTACTGTGAATGGTCGCAGCTGGATGGCTTTTACTACAAGACTGAAAAAGACGCGATCAGGCTGAAAAAAGGCGGGCACGCCAACTAAACCCTTTTGTTGGTCTTGGGTAGATGGCGGATGGCAATCTTCTTCGTCAGTGATTGTGCATCCTCACAGTCAAATAAAAGGGTATATGCATACCAGACAAAGCAAATATACGGAGGTGAATTCGATGGACGATCCGGGTATTTTCAATCAGAAAAGTTTATCCCTCTGGCTCAAAGACGGCCTCTCCGGCAGCATTCCCGAGCTGACGCAGGATATCGCCTGCGATGTCTGCATCGTGGGTGCCGGCATTACGGGCATCACCACAGCGTACCGGCTGCACGAAGCCGGCCTCAAGGCGGTGCTCATTGACAAACAGGAGCCTGTGCATTTGGCCAGCGGCAACACAACGGCAAAGTTTACCTTTCAGCATGATTTAATCTACAGCCGCATCATCAAGAATGATGGTTTGGACAAAGCCAAATTATATTACCAGGCGCAAATGGACGGGCTGAACTATGTCCGCTCCCTGATCGAGCGCCACGGCATCCCCTGTGATTTCAAAGAGACCTCGTCTGTCATCTACGCCAAAACACAAAAACAATTGGATGATTTGCTGGTAGAAAAATCAGCCTACGAGCAGTTGAATATCCCCCACGAAATCATCGGTGACATCCCCATGGGCATCGTGGGGACGGGTGGCTTGAAAGTCCCCGGCCAGTTTGAACTCAACCCGGTGAAATATCTGAATTTCTTTATCTCTATCCTACAAAAAGATGGGATGCCAATCTTTCAAAACACAGCTGCCAAAACAGTTGAAGAAGAGGGCGATCTTGTCAAGGTATTGACGCAAAACGGGCATACCATCACCTGCAATCACCTGGTCATCGCCACGGCCTATCCCTTCTTTGAAGGAGGAGGGATGTACTTTACCAGGCTTGAGGCCTCCCGCTCCTATCTGACGACTTTCCCCATCACCCAGGCGGCTGATGACGAGTACATGATGATTTCTTCGGGCGAGGATACCTATTCCCTGAGGTTCTCTGATACCGATGGCGTGAAATATCTGCTGGTCGGCGGGCAGGGCCACAAAGTAGGGCAGGCGGATTCGGAAATAGATAGCTACAATCGCCTCATCCTGTTTGCCCGCAGCCATTTTGAGGTAGATGAGCCGGCTTTCAGGTGGTCTGCGCAGGATTACAAATCACTCGACAGCATCCCCTATATCGGCCGCCTGACAGCGAAACATCACCATATATTCACCGCCACCGGTTTTAACAAATGGGGCATGAGCAACGGCAGTTTCGCGGCCCTGCTAATGACCGATCTCATCCGCGGCAAAGAGAGCAAATATGAGGAGCTTTTCAGCCCATCTAGGGGTGAGGTCAAAGAGAACATCGGCAGTTTCCTCAAAGCCAACCTTGATGTGGCCAAAGAATTTATCAAAGGCAAAACAGCGCCGGAGGAGATGACGCTTGAAGACATCAAAAATGACGAAGGCGGCATCATCAAGCTGGATGGCAAACGCGTGGCTGCCTACAGGGATAAATCCGGAGAGCTGTTTTTATCAGACAGCACCTGTACCCACCTGGGCTGCGAGCTAGAATATAACAACGCGGAGCGCAGCTTTGACTGCCCCTGCCACGGCTCCCGATTTAACTATGACGGCAAGGTGATAGAGGGGCCCGCGATGGTCGATCTCAAGAGGGCGGAACGGTAGTTTTGCAGCGCTGCTGACCGCAAGACGATATTTAAAACAGACGAACATAAATTGTCAGCCGCTTGATGCCAGCCATCAGGCGGTTCTTTGTGACTCAAAAAGGGAACGATCGAGCATAACGGGTATCATTCTATAGATGGAGGACTAATGATGAGAAAATTTATAGTTTTAACCTGTGTCATGCTGATATTATCAACCGCTTCAACAGTGGTTTTTGCGGATGATGATCTAAGGATCAATAAGATGA
>JAAZEI010000095.1 GCA_012512355.1 Clostridiales bacterium
ACGCTGCCCTGGCGGAGCTGAGTGAGGATGAACGGGTTGAACTGATGGCCCAAGCCCTGCTGCGCCAGCCTGGCGCGCAGCAATAAGGTACCTATGGAATACCTGAAACGAGGTTAAACACTTGCCAAACAGTTTTTTCTCCTGGGTATTGTTTTTACTGGATAAATACGGCGCCTTGTTTTTAAAAGGCGCTGGGGTGACCCTGCTGATTGCCATTGTCGGCACAGTATTGGGTTTTATCATCGGTCTGGGGGTGGCGATTGTACGCACTTTGCAATTGCCTCCCCAAGCAAACCGGCCGCGCCGCTTTTTCTTGGGTGTCAGCAAATGGCTGCTAAGCGCCTACATTGAAATATTCCGCGGCACACCCATGATTGTGCAGGCCATGGTGGTATATTATGGAGCGCTTGAGTACCTGGGGCTTGATATACCTGCTTTGGGGGCTGCCTTTTTGGTGGTATCCGTCAACACAGGTGCTTACATGGCTGAGATATTGCGCGGGGGTATTTTATCTGTCGACAAGGGACAAAAAGAAGCTGCAACGGCCATTGGCATGACGCACTGGCAGATGATGACGCTGGTTATTCTGCCCCAGGCGGTCAAAAACACGCTGCCTTCGGTGGGCAATGAGTTTGTTGTTAACATTAAGGATTCCAGCGTGCTCAATGTCATTTCAGTGACAGAATTGTATTTCATGTCAAAGTCTGCCGCGGGTACTTACTGGAAGTATTTTGAGGTTTTCTTTATTACATCGGTAATCTATTTTGTGCTCACTTTTACCATTACCCGCTTGCTGCGTCTATTGGAGAAGAAACTCAGCGGCTCTGACAGCTACACCATCTACGGCTCGCAGTCACATTCAAAGGCTGAGATCAAGATTCAACAACCTCACTGAGGAGGAAAGATGGAAAATATTATTCAGGCCGAGGGTTTGAGGAAGCGATTTGGTCAGCAGGAGGTTCTTCGCGGGATTGATTTTTCTGTGAAACAGGGTGAAGCAGTTTGCCTCATCGGGCCTTCGGGTTCGGGCAAGAGCACGCTGCTGCGCTGCATCAACCTGCTGGAACAGCCAAGCCAGGGACGCATCCTGTTTCGCGGTGAGGATGTCACGCGAATCCCGCCTGCTCGTCTGCACGCCAAGGTGGGCATGGTATTTCAGCAGTTTAATTTGTTTGAAAATCTCAGCGTCCTCAAAAACTGCACCGCCGGTCAGGTGGCGGTGCTTGGCCGCAGCCAGAAAGAAGCCGAGGGAAAGGCGCATCAATTACTGGAAAAAGTGGGCATGCTGCCCTACCGTGATGCCAGGCCAAGTCAGCTGTCCGGCGGTCAAAAGCAGCGGGTGGGCATAGCCCGCGCCTTGTGCATGGACCCGGATGTGCTGCTGTTTGATGAACCCACCAGCGCGCTTGACCCGGAGATGGTGGACGAGGTGCTGTATGTGATGGCAGACCTTAAAAAAGCAGGGCTCACGATGCTGATTGTGACCCATGAGATGGCGTTTGCGCGTGATGCCGCAGACCGGGTTATTTTTATGGATGAGGGTCTGATTGTGGAGGACGCGCAGCCTCAGCTTATATTTGAGCAGCCCAGGCACGAGCGAACGGCCGCATTCCTGCGCCGGAGCATGCGGGGGCCGCTTGGTTTAAAACAGCTGACATGACAGCCCAAATTACTTTCTGACTCAATACAAATAAATAATACGAAAAGACATCGGCCGCAGCAGGACAAATCCGCCGCGGCCGATGTTTATGATGAATAGTCGGAGCCGGAGATCAGGTTTTGGTAAGGCTCGCGCCTTCTATTAAAACTGCTCTGGCGGGGGCGCCTTCCACGCCTTCGATTTTAAGGGGAAGGGCGATGAGAAGGTACTGACCCGGCGCAGCATCCTGGAGCATAAGGCCCTCCAAAATAATGATATCTTTTTCCATCAGGGAGCGGTGGGTGGGGTGTCCTGCCTGGTCACGCTCGATGCCCAGGGCATCAATGCCTACACCAATGATTTTTTTCCCTGCAAGATATTTAGCCCCCGATTCTTTGAGCGATACATAATCCACCCCGCCGCTTCTGGGATGGCTTGAATTGGACGTTTTAAGCAGGATAAAGTCGCCCTCCTTAATATCTAAGCCTGCAAGGTCGCTCTCCTGAATGCCTATTTTATCATCTACATGACTTAGGTCAAATACTTTGGCCTGAACCATCAGGCGCTCAAGCGGCAGACCTTCTTGGGTAGTTTTGCCGCCCTCAATCATATGAAGCGGCGCATCCAGGTGGGTGCCCGTGTGCAGGTTGAGCTGATAGACAGACTCATTGGCGCTGTCCTGAGGCATTCTGGATGCCCAACTGTGTGTAGGTCGTTTTTCTATTCTTTCCTTGTAGGTGGGCATACCAGGGCTGATGGGCATAGAGATGTCGATAATGCGCATGTTGTCCTCCTTTGGGTGTGCATGTCTGAGAAAATAAATACTGTTGATTTAAGGTGTGAATAAACAGGGTTCAATTAAACCATGATGCAGTCAGGCCCCTCGCAGTCCAGGTCGATCTCCCACCATTTGCGGCCATCCTGCTTTATCATCAGGTCAGACGCTTCGGGTCCTCTTGAACCTGCCTCATAGTTGGGAAATTGTTCGGGTGTGGCCTGACAATTTTTTTGTATGCCTTCAATGAAGCGCCAGGAATACTCCAGCTCATCCCATCTGGTAAACAAGGAAGAGTTGGCGCGGTAGGCTTCCAGCAGCAGCTGTTCATAGGCTTCGGGCACATTGCCTGAAAATTGGCTGTGCTGGGCATAGTTAAGGGCGACGCTCCCGATGTTGAAATCATTGCCTGGACGCTTCAAATTAATACGGAAATACATGCCTTCTGCAGGCTGTACTTCGATGACCAGCAAATTGGGGGGCTGGCTTTCAAATTCTTTATAGTAGTTGATGCCCGGAAGCCTCTTAAACTCGATGACGATTTGTGTGCGGGAACGCTCCAGACGCTTGCCCGACCTGATATAAATGGGTACGCCGCCCCAACGGAAGTTATCGACCTGTGCTTTGAGAGCGACAAAAGTAGGTGTAGCGGAGTTTTCATCCACCCCCTCTTCTTCGCGGTAAGCCGGCATCTTTGTGTCGTTTTTGACCCCTTGGCCATATTGACCCTGCACAATGCCGCCGCAGGAGTTCGCGTCTGAAAAGCTGCGCAGTGAGCGCAATGCCTTGACTTTTTCATCCCGCACGGATTCGGGCATCAGATCAACCGGCGGCTCCATGGTGATGAGGGCCAGCATCTGCAGGAGGTGGTTTTGGAGCATATCCTTGAGGATGCCGGAATGTTCATAATAAGGACCTCTGCCCTCCACGCCCAGTGTTTCGACTGAAGTAATTTGGATATTGTCGACATAGTTATGATTCCAAAGCGGCTCAAAAAGGGAATTGGCAAAGCGGATAGCCATGATGTTCCTGATCATTTCTTTGCCAAGGTAGTGGTCAATGCGGTAGACCTGCTTTTCATCCAGCGCTTCTGAGATGGTTTTATTGAGCTCGCGCGCGGAATCCAGGTCAGAGCCGAAGGGTTTTTCTACCATGACCCGGTGGTCAAGGTTTCCCTTATCTGCAAGGCCTTTGTCATGCAGGCTTTGCACAACAGTCGAAAAATACTCCGGACCCACTGCTAAAAAGAAGATGCGGATAGAAGGTTTGTCAAAACCTTCCTGAATGCCTGACAGCAGTTTCTCAAGACCGATATAGCTTTCCGGTTCGCTGATAAACTCCATCTGGTGGTAAAATAACTTTTGGCTGAAGGCCAGCAGTTTTTCCTCGTCAACGTCAGTACGTGAGTATTCATGGACAGCCTCAATGCCATATTGACGGTAACCCTCATTGTCCATTGGCTTTCTGCCAATGAACAGCATATGCAGTTCATCCGGCAGCTTATTGTCAGCTGCCAGATGGTAAAGCGCAGGCAGAAGTTTTCTTTTTGATAAGTCGCCTGTTCCGCCAAAGATGGTCAGCAGGAGAGGTCGGCTCTTATTGTCAAGGTTGTTTTGGAGCAAAGTGTATTTCCTTTCCGGCAGGCTAATGCATACCTTGGAGCGATATAAGTCCTATATGATTATACCCTAACAGGGAAGAACATGTGCGTTTTAAATACAGTTCTTGACCGATCGAGGCTGGAACTGCCCTCATCTCATTGGATTCGTGATAGAATAAATACATAAACCGGCGGTTAGAAACTGAATTTCTACATTGAACCCGTCTTTGCGTAAAGTGTGAGCTGGATATGATATAAAAGCGGGGAGGCGCCGGTTTGATAAGGAGAGCAGTATGATAAAGCAATTCATTGGCCTTGATATCGGCGGGACAAAATGCGCTGTGGTCCTGGCGAAAGTTGACAGAGGAATTCAGATCATTGACAGAATCAGTTTTGCAACGGCAGACCAGCATGGCCCTGAGAAGACCATCGCGCGCCTGATGGACACGATTGACATGATTCTTGATAAAAACGGGAGGAGCATGGCGCAGATTACCGCCATTGGCATCAGCTGCGGCGGTCCGCTGGATTCAAGGCAGGGCATGATTCTCTCGCCGCCCAATCTGCCGGGCTGGATTAACATTCCCCTGCCCAAGATGATGAGCGAACGGTTTGGTGTGCCCGCCTTTCTTCAAAATGATGCCAACGCATGCGCGCTTGTTGAATGGAAGCTGGGCGCCGCAAAAGGCATGAGTGATATGATTTTTCTGACCATGGGGACTGGAATGGGGGCAGGCGTTATCATTGAAGGCAAACTCCTGCGCGGCCATAATGATATGGGCGCAGAGGTCGGGCATCTGCGGCTGATGGAACAAGGACCAGTGGGCTTTGGAAAGGCGGGATCCTTTGAAGGATTCACCAGCGGCGGCGGGATCGCCATACAGGCCAGGAGCTTCACCCAAGAGCTCGTTTCGGCCGGAACCCTGCCTGAGTGGACGAAAGACGGGCACAGGCCCGAAGAGCTTGATGCCAGGCTCATGGCAGAATATGCCAAAAAAGGAAACCCGGATGCTGTCCGCTTTTTCTGCGGTATCGGGAAAATGCTTGGACGGGGGCTGGCTCTGCTGGTGGATGCATTTAATCCGCAGATGATTGTCATTGGCTCCATTTTTGTGCGGTGTGAGGAGCTTTTGCGTCCATCAATGGAAGAAGAACTAAAAAAAGAGGCCATTCCCTATTCATTGGAGGGCCTGAGTATTGTACCTGCCCAAACGGGGGAAGCGATTGGTGATTTGGCCAGTATCATGGTGGCGCTGCATGGACTGGGCATTGACCCGCTAGCTGAGACGGGGGAACATGACACCGCTGTGATGACTCACCTTGATCAGCTGATGCAGCGTTATCCTCAGCTTTTACCAGCACGTGATAGCATCGCAGCGGCCTATGGCATCTTGAGGGATTGCTTTGAATCCGGAAATAAGCTCCTGGTGGCCGGCAACGGCGGCAGCAGCGCTGATAGCGACCATATCGTGGGCGAATTGATGAAGGGTTTTTATCTAAAGCGTCCCCTTGATGAAGAAAAACGCAGCAGGCTTGCAGAAGCTTTCAAGGGATATGCGACCGGCGCTGAGGATTTGCTTCAGGGGGCACTGCCAGCCATTTCACTGTCAAGCCATACAGCGCTGATGACAGCTTTTATGAACGATGTTGACCCACAGCTGGTGATGGCGCAGCAGGTTATCGGGTATGCGCGTCCAGGTGATGCTTTGCTGGCCCTGTCAACCAGCGGAAATGCCCGGAATGTCAACATCGCTGCCAAGACCGCTTCGGCTCTGGGCATGCATGTGATTGGCCTGACAGGCGAAAGCGGCGGTGCTTTGAAAGACAGCTGCGAAATCTGTATTTGTGTACCCGGAAGGATGCCTGCAGAGGTTCAAGAACTTCATTTGCCTGTGTATCATACACTCTGCGCGATGCTGGAGAGTAAGTTTTTTACCTGAGAGAAAAGATAATGCTTCATCAAGCGACAAGAAGCGTCAAGCGCGGGTGCTCACGCTTCTTCAGGTGCAGCACTTTGTTTGTGTCCAGAGAGCTTGATTTTTATCTCCGAAGATTTAGGTGTTTTGCTGAATGAATTTGCTGCATCAGTGACAGTGAAGTCTTCAGAGATTAAGTGGTTTTATTAAAACGAATAGTTTGAAGGGTTAAAATAATCGCTGCTATCACCGGGCTGTGACAGCGGCATCTTGTAATAAGCTTTAATATATGGCGCTGATTTCAGCGGGACTTGCTGTTCCTGTGATACCGATTTTGGCCACTGTGACCGAAGCCGCGGCATTTGCGAAGGCAGCGGCGTCCTGCAGAGGCTGTCCTGCTGCCAGGGCCAGGGAGAGTGCTGCGTGAAAAGCATCGCCAGCCCCAACAGGATCAATAGGAGCAGCTACTTTACGGCCCGGGACCCAAACCACTTTTTCTCCATCAGCCAGATAACAGCCCTGGGCGCCCATGGTAACAAAAGCAGGCTTGCCTGTTGTCCGGCTGAGGTCAAGCGCTGCAGATTTGCCATCCGGTTCACCCGTTGCCGTCTGCGCCTCGAGGATGTTTGGTTTGACGATCACATCCTTATATAAACCAATCCTTTCACGGCTGTCTGTCACAATCAGCAGACCTTCTTTGCCAAGCCGCAGGATGCGTTCGCGTATTTTAGGAGTGACGCAGCCCTGCGTCAGCTGGTCACATACCAGCAGCACATCCAGCTCTTCCCCGGCTTGAGACAGAGCCGCCAGCATATGCTCTTGCGCAAGCGCCGAAATCTCGGCGCGCTGCTCGAAGTCCAGCCGCGGATCTTCATACACCACATCAGAAATCCCCCTGCGCAGGGGCTTGATATAAGCGCTGGTGCAATAAGCTGCTGTTTCCAGGAAATGCTGTGTATCAGCACCGATATTTTGAAGGAGTCCTTGCATGATGCTGCCGCGCCAATCATGTCCGCGCAGACCGTAGACCCTGAGGGAATGGGGCCTGAGCGCGGCCAGGCACGCCGCTGCATTGCCCGCAGCTCCCAGAGAGATGCGCTCCTGCACAATGGGCAGAGGGTGGTGCGGGGTCTCAAGGGAAAGGCTGCTGAGGCGCATGTTAGCTTCCCAGTAGATATCCAGACAAAAATCACCCAGCACACCGACGCGAAGCTTGCTGATGCTTTGAAACAGTGCTTCCAGGTTCATCGCATCTGCCAGCCTTTCTCAACCAATCTCTGGTAGATGGCTGGGATGGTTTGTACGTGATCGCCGGTAAAGTGCCAGCCTTTTCCACCGCGGCTAACTGGACGGTTGACGATGTTCTTGCGCGGACGATAATAGTAATCCGGGTTATCGTATCCCACCCTGGAGCGATAATCTCCCAGAGGTTTGAGATCAAAGTTCGCGGTGGTGATGTCAAGGGTGGGGTAGCCCAGGTTGCGGGCAATGGAAAGCGCTTTGAGGAAAACTTCGGGCCCAATCACTGCAGAGCCGAAGTTGAGGAAAACCCCGCCATCCATTTGGGATACGGCGTAACAAAAACGCCTGAAATCCTGCTGGCCCGTTTTGCCGATGGCGCCAAAATCGCAAAGAGCGTGCTGGTGGATAATATCGGTGCCCAAAGCAACATGATAAGTACAGGGAACCCCCAGTTTCCAGGCCTGGTAGAGAACGCAGCTGTCACGATAAGGAAAACGCTCTTGATTAACATCAATATATCTGGCCAAAGCCTCCCCATATCCCCAGCCGCGCTGGGCGCCCTGATTGATTGCCTCGTTCATCCACCTGCCTGTTTCCTCCCACATCCCAAAACTGCCGTCTTCAATCGCGGTGGGGACATCCTCGGAAGTTCCGCCCAGGAAAGCCAGTTCAAAGTCGTGAATAGCGCAGGCTCCGTTGCCGGCCAAGTGGGTAATGACGCCTGAGCGCATGAGCGAAATCAGATAAAGGGACAAACTGCTCTTAATGACATGCGCGCCCTGAAACCAGATCAGTGGCCTGTCAGCACGTCTGCATTTGATGACGCGGTCAATCAGTTCATCAAAACCTTCTGCATCCCAAGAGACAGACAAATTTCCTGGCTGATGCAGGGTATCGATGCGAACCAGGTTGACGCGGTCCCAGACGGACTGCATGTGAACGCCGCTAATATCCAGTTCATGGTAAATCATCTATTCTCTCTCCTTCCAGGTTCATCCAGGCAAGGATTGCATCAAGCTGTAAAAAGTCACCCGTGATGGCCTCCGCGCCTGCGCAAAGCAGGCGTTCTCGTTTGGCAGGGTTAATACCGCTGCGCGTTTCTTCATTGGAGGCTATCCCCAAACATCGCGCACCCAGTTCCCGGCCCAGGCTGATTTCAACTTTGCCATCTCCTATCACACACACCTCATCGCCGCCAAAGCCTTCGTATGCCGCCAGATCGCGCATGACCTTTTCTTTTGAGCAGGCCTCCTGCAGCAGAGGCGCGCCATGGATGCTGTTGATTAAGTGAGAAAGTCCCAGTGCCCTGGCTTCGTGCTTCACATCGGGGTCATCCGTTCCGCTTGCCACGTGGACAGCGATGCCCAGTTCTTTAAGTTTTTCCAGAAATGGCCTTGCGCCTGCGACTAGAAAACTTTCAGGGCTGAAGGTACCCCGCTCCAGCTCCTTCAAATTTTTCTCTACACTCACCATCAGGAGACTGTTATATTCTTCTTTGTATTCCCAGGGATCAAGTGCGCTGCCACAGCGCTGCTGTACATGCTGTGCCAGCCATTTCATCTGGTGGATTGTCTGGATACCGGTGGAGAGATCAATGTAGTCGCGAACCATCTCTGCGCTTTGAGGGCCCAGGTGCCGGATCATCAAGGGGGCCATGATTTTTTCCCAGCCATGGCGCAAGGTGGATATGGTACCGTCAAAGTCAAGCATGACGGCTTTGACAGGGGTAGGAGAGGGCTTGGAGCGGATGATTTCCATCATTGTGAATGTTCCCTTCAATTCCTTGCAGGTACAAGGTTTTGTTTTGTGTTCTAAGAAATATAATCACTTATGACAAAGGGGTTCGGACTGGTCCGAACCCCTTTGTGTTCAGGTTGGATGATATTAGAGAAGTTTGTTTTCTTCGATGTATGCCTTATCGACAACGGTGACGCCTGTATCATAGTCTTTATCGCCTACGATCTCGTTGCCCTGGAGAACGGATGCTGCGGAGAGAATGCCCTGATAACCCATCACGTAGGGATTTTGGGCCATGGTGCACAGCAGCGCGCCGTCATTGACCAGTTGCAGGATGGCATCGGATTGGTCAAAGCCAACGCCTACAACTGCTGCGCTTGCTTCTTTGATAGCGTTGCCGGTACCGGTTGTGCTGCCTTCGTTGCAGCCAAAGATGCCAACGACGCCCTGGGTGATGTAGTTTTCTGCAATAGCCTGAGAAGGTGCTACCTGACCTTCGCCATATTGGGTCTCGAGGAGTTCAAATTTTGTGCCTTCAAAAGCTTCACGGAAGCCGGCTTCTCGCTGCTGGGTGGAGGTGGTGGCGGCGTTAACATTAACAATGCCGATTTTACCTTCTGTTACGCCATCAGCGGTCAGTTTCTCGAGCATTTGTTCACCTGCGGTTTTGCCGGCAGCCTGGTTGTCAGTTGCTAAAATCTGCAGAGCCTCGGTATTGGCAGGACTGTCCACATAGATGAACTTTACGCCTTCAGCCTGATACTGCTGGATGGTCGCCACCTGGGTGTCAGGGCCGTTTGAAGCCAGCAAAATGGCCTGGGCATTATTGGCATAAGCATTGTTGATACTTTCGATTTGGGCAGCATCATCTTTGCCTTTGGTGGGAGCATCCCAGAGATAATTAATGTTAATGCCCTTTTCGGCCAGCTCCTTAACGGCCTCCTGGCAGCCGGCATCAACGTTGACCCAGTGCTGGTCCATCAGATCCATGGTGATCAGATAGATGGTATAGTCTTCAGCCACCGCGGTGAAGCTGCCCAGAACCATCACGAGCAGAAGAGACAGGGCAAGTAGTTTTTTCATGGGTTGTTTCCTCCTTAGTTTTTAGTATATTATCAAAACGCATAGCGCGTCTGGATTTCTATTGACAGCAATCTTGGGTTTAGCTCCTGGGACGGATGTTAAATATGGCGCGAATACGCGTCCGGTTAAAGGTGCCGCTGCGAAAGACTACGTCGGTCAATACGGAGAGTACCACGATGATGCCCACCACAATATTTCGCCAGGCAACGGGCGCTCCAATCAAAGACAGGCCGTTGTACATCGCGCCCCAAACACTTGATCCGACAACCACACCCAGCAGGATGCCCTGACCGCCCAGGGTTGAGATGCCGCCGATAACAGCGGCTGCGACAGCATAAAGCTCGTAGCCATTGCCGGCATCCATCGATCCCATACCGGCCTGCGCACAGGTAATCAGACCCACGACGCCCGCGCAAAAGGCGCTGACGGTATAAGCGATGAGGATGGTTTTTGATACGCTGACACCAGAAAGCTTTGAAGCCTCCGCATTGCTGCCCACAGAATAGATGTGGCGTCCGGTACGCGTACTGGAGAGAAGATAGTTAAAGATTAGCCAGATGACCGCTGCTACCCAGAAGGTGTTATAGATTCCTAGCGATTTGCCGTAGTACAAAAAGCTGCGCCATCCTTCGGCTGTTTTGCCAATGGCATCCGTGTTCATGTTGCCATTGACCAGCTGTGCTATGCCTCGCGCGATGGTCATCGTTCCCAGAGTCCCGATAAAGGGAGGGAGTTTGCAGGTCGCAACCAAAAAGCCGTTGAGCACGCCAATGGCAAGACAAGGCAGCATCGTAACGGCCATCGCCATCCAGGGATTCATGCCGCCAGTCATCAGGGTGGCAGAAATCATCGTGCTCATGCCAATGACTGAGCCGATGGACAAGTCAATGTTGCCTGTAATGAGCACGTAGCCCTGGCCAATGCCAATAATCAGGTAAGGTGCTATTTGTCGCAGGAGGTTCGCGATGTTGCGCTGCGAGAGGAAATTGGGATTGGACATGTAGAATACAAAGCAAAGCGCAATCAGCCCAAAAAAGACGGTGATAATCTGGCCCATGCCTCGTACGGCAAACAGACGCCCAAACCAATTTTTTCTTCTCGTATCCTCTGTCATGTCGAGCCTCTCTTTAAGCGCTGACAGCGCCGATTTTCTTTTCAAACTGGGTGGCCAGCGCCATAATCTTTTCCTGTGTGGCCTGCTCGCGCGGCATCTCACCTGTAATGCGACCGTCGCACATGACGATGATTCTGTCACAGATGCCCAGGATTTCCTGCAGCTCCGATGATACGCAGATAACACCGATTCCCTGTCCTTTGAGATTATTCATGAGGTTATATATTTCAACCTTGGCGGCTACATCGATGCCGCGTGTGGGCTCATCAAACATAACCATGCGAGACTGACGCACCAGCCATTTGGCCACAACAACCTTCTGCTGGTTGCCGCCCGATAAGCTGTTCGTGTCTACTTCATCACCCGGCAAACGGATGTTGAGGTCACGGATGGCTTGTTTCACGGCTTTGGTAACTTTTTTCACATTGACTCGCCCTGTTTTGGAGGACAGGATATCCAGATTGGGCAATTCTATATTGCTGCGGACACTGAGTTTAACGCATAAGCCGTCGTGTTTGCGGTCTTCAGGCACCAGCACGAGTCCGTGGCTGATGGCATCCATGGGCTTATTTATTTTCAGCTCTTTGCCATCCAGAAATATCTGGCCCGATTCCTTGGGTGCAGCGCCAAAGATGGCGCGCAGGGTTTCGGTACGGCCTGCACCCACCAGGCCCGCAATGCCCACAATCTCTCCTTCGCTTGCATCCAGGCTGATATTACGCACCAGCCGGCCGGCATTGAGGTTTTTGACTTCGAGAATCTTTTCTCCCACGGGACAATCTACCCGAGGGAACTTTTCCTTGATATCACGGCCTACCATGAAGCTGATAATCTCCTGAAGGCTGGTATCTTTAAAGGGCATAGACGCAACAAACTGGCCATCACGCAGGATGGTGACCTGGTCGACAATATGTTCCAATTCTTCCAGCCTGTGGCTGATATAGACGATTCCGCGTCCTTGTCTGCGAAGCTCGCGAACAACGGAAAACAATTCTTCTATTTCCCGTGACGTAAGGGAGCTGGTGGGTTCATCCATGATAATGAGCTTGGAATCGGTAGAAATGGCCTTGGCAATCTCCACCATTTGCTGCATGAACAAGGGAAGGCTCTCAACAATGCGGGAGGGATCGAGTTTGATGTTCATGCTTTGGAGCACTTCGGCTGCCTGCCTGTTCATCGCTTTATTATCAAGGCGTCCGACTTTGGTCAGAATTTCCCGTCCCAGGAAGATGTTTTCCGCCACACTCAGGTGGCGGCACATGTTGAGCTCCTGGTGGATGATGGAGATTCCCAGGTCCTGTGCTTTGCGAGGCGTGAGGTTTTGTTCAACATCTTTGCCAAAAACACGTATTGTACCTTCGTCGCGCTGATAGACGCCGCTGAGTATTTTCATCAGCGTAGATTTGCCAGCGCCGTTTTCACCCAGCAGAGCCATCACTTCGCCTGGTCGCAGCTTAAAATCGACCTTGTCCAGCGCCTGAACGCCGGGAAAAGCTTTGCTGATGCCTTGCATCTCTACCATGTAGGTATTTTCGCCTGTGCGGATTGGCTGACTCATGTCCACCGCCTTCTCAAATCAGAAAAATAAAGAGTGAGAATATATAACCGTTTGTATTGATTATAGTAGATAGCGGCCAGATTATCAAGACGGAAATGAAAATAACGGCGAAAGCCTTTTTGTGTTGATTATTGATGAGCGTTCTGGATTGGCTCATCGAGAGAACTTCATAAATAATAACTAGCTTGAGAGAGGGCTCCCTCAAGCCGGTTCCATGCTGCTTTCGTACTGCAGCCTATCACGCGCTACCATGAAACACTGGATTAGGCTATAATGAAGC
>JAAZEI010000012.1 GCA_012512355.1 Clostridiales bacterium
TCATGGTGCTATCTCGAAAGAAGCGCATGGATGAGGAGACCACATTAAGCCTAACAGGTCGAGATGTTGAAGCTGAAGAGTATTCTATTATGTTTGATAAAGAAGCTAAGTGCTGGAGGATGAAAGGAAATCGTGAAGATGTTGAGAAGATTGAAGCGTCAAAGAGATATGCTGATGACCCGATTGTTAAAACCATCAAAGCGCTACTGAATAATGAGAACCAAAGCTGGAACGGCACATCAAGGCAATTGGCCGATGAGATTGAAGTACGGGAAAATATAGAATATGACTGCGCTGTTCTGGGCAGAGCGCTGAGGCCTCTGGCGGCTGAACTGGGCAGCCGGGATGATATTCAGCACCAAACAGATAGAACTAAGTCAGGGAGGACTCATCGTTTTTATAGGTCGGTTTTATGATTTCTCTACCCTATCTGTCACTGCTGTCATTGCCCTCATTGCTGTCACCAGTGACCAAAACAACCCTCTCTAAGATATTTTATCTATCAAATGTCATTGCTTGGTTTTGTTAGGTTTTTCAATGTCTTATCTGGCATTGGTGTCATCCATCAAGAGGTAGTGGTGACAGTGGTGACAGCAATGCCAGTAATGACAGATACGTTAGGTAAAACCAACACAGGAATATAAATTGCCGTCATCACGGCGAAGGAGACTAAAATGGATCAGAACAGAATTAAAGAGCTTCAGGAACAATACGGCGAGAACCAGATTCGTCCCAAATATAGGTGTCCATTTATCGATTGTAAATCTTGTTCAACTGATTGCATGCTCAATATCCCTTGGCCTCAAACCACCCGAGGTCGTTGTGCGCTTGAACTTCTGGCAACTTATCAATTTGATCTGCATCCTTACTACGCAAAGTCAAAAGCACAGAAAGCAACAGATGAAACGAATGCCTAAAGACATATGTTACTCAAAACAAGAGGAAGTCCCTGAAGATTTTAAGCTCCTCACCTTGTCACTGGCACGAGCTACAAGCGCCATCGAAAGGCAACTAAACACTTCAAAGCCTGATGTCTTGCTGGACATCATCAATCACCATAGTGAGCGAGTGACTGAATACTGGACCTTGTTGTTTGATTCAACCTACTCTAAACAATAAAACCGCCCCCTCCGGAGCGGCCACTGACTAAGGCTAATTATAATATCTGGAGTGGCTGTCTTGTAAAATGAAGAGCTTGCTTTATTGTACCAACAAGGTGATCAGGCTCGCAATCAGTTACCAAGAGACTTTACGCATAAACTCAGCAGTTGACCCGGATGATCTGCTTCAAGCCTACTTCCTTGGCGTAGAGGCCGCGGCAAGGAGCTTTGACGCTGATCTAGCGCTGTTCTCCACCTATTCACTGATGCACATACGCAATCGGTGCAGGATCTCTCTCGGCCTGAAAGGCAGACAACGGCTCGAGAATTATCGCTAGATAAGTATAGATACACCGCTGAGCGATGACAACCAAAGCACCTATACAGGATATTATCTCCGATCCGGACGCTGCGCCGATAGATGAGCAGCGGCTAGAGAATGACATGGCGCAGATTGCACAGCTTTAATGAATATTTACATCATGAAGCTTGTTAGCGTAAATTAAGTCACTTTCTTGAAACGCATCAAATACTTTGAATTTCACCAAATTTTTACACCATGAGCTAAGTAGTGCTAAGTCTTGTGATTTCAAATCATATTCTTGTTTTGTATTATCAGATAGAGTACACTAATGTTCGCAACTTGATGTGAGGTATTTAAAAGCCATCAGGACTCCGATACAATGAATGAAATACAACTAACATTCAGAAAAGGAGAACCCAATGGCTCAGAACAAGGATACCA
>JAAZEI010000013.1 GCA_012512355.1 Clostridiales bacterium
AAAAAGTATCTCGAGACAGGCGCCATCCAGGGACATGGCAAAGGCAGCGCCGCGCACGACGCAGCCATCGTTGGCGACACGGTCGGCGATCCTCTTAAGGATACAGTCGGCCCCTGCATGGACATCTTCATCAAAATGATGGCCACTGTTTCACTCGTAGGCGTCGCAGTATTTGGACAATACAACCTCATAGATTGGCTGAGTAAATTTTTCTGAGATAGCTAAACTGCTGCGCTGCAGTGAGTGAATAAAAACCGGGGAACTTCCATGATGGCAATTCCCCCGGTTTTTTTAAATCTTTTATCAGCTTCAACTGACACAAATGGTTCGTTTGATCTTGGTTATTCCACTCGCAATCCCTGCAGGTCCAGCTCCAAATCACAGATTTGCCAGTGGGGGTATCGCTCACATACAGAGGCTACCTCTTGTATAAAACTAATATTGGAATACATGCACAAAAGGGTGGGGCCTGCTCCGCTGATACAGCAGGCCGCGTCCAAACCATTCATCGCGTCAACCAAATCAAGGCTATCTTGTATCAGAGGATATCTAAAAGGCTGATGGAGTTTGTCCTGACAGGAGAACCGAAGCAAATCCATATCCCCATTCTCCAAGGCCTTGACCAGCAGCGCTGTGCGAGATAGATTAAACACCGCATCCTTGAGGGCGACTCTGTCTTTGAGTACACTGCGAGCCTGATGAGTAGACAGGGAGAAATTCGGGATTAAAGCCAAAAACTTTATATCCTTATGGACTGATATCTCCCTTGAGATAACACGTTCTTCATCCCAAACCGATATTCTTAGGCCGCCAAGCAAAGCAGCCGCAACATTGTCGGGATGCCCTTCTATTGAGCAGGCCAACAGGAGCATCTCCTCATCCGAAATCGATACATTATGCAGAATCGAGGCTGCTTTGACCCCCGCTGTCACACATGCCGCACTGCTGCCAAGTCCCCTGGCGGGAGGAATATCTGAATTTACAGTGATCCAAAGACCTCGTGGTGCACAGCCAAAGATTTGCACTGCCTTTAAGTAGCTTTGATAAATGAGGTTTTCGCTGTCCCCCATACCAGGGGGGCAGCCGGTGATGATCAGCCCTTCTTCCTTTTCTTCAAAACTAAATCGCGCATAGAGCGACAAGGCCGTACTCAAGCAATCAAATCCGGGGCCAAGGTTTGCACTGCTGGCAGGCAGCCGTAAATTTACCATTTCAATGCCCTCCCTAAGGTGTAGATCTCCATCTCTTGCTTTGATATCACTGCATCGTGGAGCACCTGCATGCCTGCAAGGCTGCGCAGGCATGCAGGTGCTCTCTGTGACGTTTTCTCTTCCAGCCGCAGCGGCAAATCGATGCTGTCTTCAACTTGATCTTCACCTAATGCTTTTAACATTGCTCCGGGAAACTTAAAAGGAGAGGCAGTGGAAAGCACGACGTTCACACGGCTTGCGATGCCCTGTTTTCTTACTTCATCCATTGCGTGCCAGGCAGCTGCGGTGTGCGGGTCAAGCAGATATCCATGATCTTTAAAAACTCGGGATATCGTAAGCAAAGCTTGTTCGTCCGTGCAGCTAACGCCTACAAAAACCTCTTTAATCTGTTTCATGATGCCGTCATCTGCCTGATATGCGCCGCGCGTGTGCGCATCAGCCATCAAACGGCTGACTTTTTGCGCATCAGTGCCGCTGGTCATATAAAGTAGGCGCTCAAGATTACTTGAAATTAAGATATCCATGGATGGTGAGAGCGTTGGCAGCAGCTCGCGGTTAAAATCATAAAGGCCTGTCTTGAGAAAATCAGTCAGCACCCGGTTGGAGTTTGAGGCGCAAATCAATAGTCCGATTGGCAGGCCCATCTCCCTTGCAATGTATCCTGCCAAAATATCACCAAAATTACCAGTAGGAACAGAAAAGTCGATTTTCTCTCCGCTTGCTATGCTGCCTCTTTTTAAAAGATCATTGTACGCTTTAAAATAGTATACTATCTGCGGAACCAGCCTGCCGATGTTGATGGAATTAGCGCTTGATAATTGAAGGTTATGAGGCAATTCATTTTTCATTAACGCAGCCGATTGAAAAATTCGTTTGACACCCGACTGCGCATCATCAAAGTTGCCACGAATGCCCACAGCATCTACATTATTACCAGGCATGGTTTTCATTTGAGCTTTTTGCACTTCACTAATACCGTCTACAGGGTAAAAGATCAGCGCTTGAAAACCGGGAATGTCCGCAAACCCGCGCATAGCTGCCGAACCGGTATCGCCGCTTGTGGCTGTAAGAATCAGAAATTGACTATCAGGCCTCAGTATTTTCCGCGATGCTGCCATGAGATTAGGCAGCACACTGAGGGCTACATCTTTAAAAGCAGCCGTTGGCCCATGAAAGAGCTCCAGTACATTGTTTTCCCCCACCCGGATCAGCGGCGTCACCTCACAAGGAAAAAAATCTTTTCCATAGGCATCCTGGGCTGCCGATTTCAGTGTCTGAATCGAGTATCCGGGCAGCATGGCTTCAAATATTGTCTGCGATAGTCCTGCATAGGAGGCGATTGTACGCAAAGAATCCAACTTTAAGCGGGGTATCTGATCGGGTACATAAAGCCCTCCATCGGGCGCAATCCCATCCAGTACCGCCTGCGGAAATGTTACAGCAGGACTTTTCCC
>JAAZEI010000096.1 GCA_012512355.1 Clostridiales bacterium
CCTTCCCCATTTATTTTCAAAAGGAGATTCAGCAGGTTATCAAAAACGCCGTCCGCTGGGCGGCGCCGCTGGGTGAAGTGTAGGTGGGCGCCGAGGAGGGCAGCTTCAAGCCTGCTGATCCTGTCATGTCCATTCGTGGGCTGGAAAAAGAGAAGGAATAAATACTTACTGGGACAGTTAGTCAAGGCAACAGCAGCTCTAGGGTCATGTTAAGGAAAAAAACAATAAATGAACAAAAGAATTGACCGTTAAAAGGAAATAAATAACATGCTTTGCTGTTTATATGCTTGACTAAGCAGCGAAGTGTATATACTATACAAGAGTGGCATATTGCCACAAACAGACGAAGGAGGAAATTTGAAGATGAAATCAATGCTCAAAAAGCTAAGTGTATTGCTGGGCGTGCTCTTGGTGGCGCTGGCCCTGACCGGCTGCACCCCCAAAAAGGCAGAACCCACAGCAACACCCGTCGCGGTAGCAACCGAGACCCCGGTGGTGGAAGTTACACCTGACCTGGTTGTAGAAGAGACCGTTACCCCAGCCAACTAAGAGCTCATCGCTTTTAGCGCCCGGGAAACAAAGACCCGCTCCATTCATCGGAGCGGGTCTTTGTTTTTGGTGCGCCCGGCACTGGTAAGAAAGTAGCTAAGACAAGCACCTGGTCCTTTCCGGGTGCTTCAGCAGAGGAGCGGATTTAGAGCAAATTAACTAATCGCAGCGCACGTGCTGACTTGTCTTTACCTCTGACTGTGTCGCAGTTCTCTTGACGCAGTGATACTGCGTCTGCGTTCCCGCTTCTTGTCCAAGACAAAAATACTGCGCAGCCTTGTGCGCCACAATGTCGCAATTTGCTCTAATCAAAACTTGTCAGCCTATGTCAGTAGATGTCAGTAGATGTCACTGCCTTTCATCTGTTAAGATGTACCTGAGAGAATAAGAACATTTGTTCTTATTGAGGGTGAAGGGGGTGAGGC
Source organism: Clostridiales bacterium (assembly GCA_012512355.1). Classification (GTDB taxonomy): domain Bacteria; phylum Bacillota; class Clostridia; order Christensenellales; family Aristaeellaceae; genus UBA1038. Next base: position 975 of record JAAZEI010000096.1, read on the forward strand.
GGGTGAACGATGCAGGATAGCCGGACGCTAATGAGGATGATGAACAAAACAAGATGAAAAAAAGGGAGGAATGAACAGCATGACATTCATTGATACAGGAGGATCCGATGGCGCAGGTTAAGTGGATTAAGATGATGGTGGATCTCTTTGACAATCGGAAAATCCAGCATTTGTCCACCCTGCAGGATGGCAATGCCCTGATTGTCATCTGGCTGCAGCTGCTGTGCCTGGCCGGCAGCATCAACGATGAGGGGCTGGTGTATTTAACCCGGGACATGCCCTACACAAGACAGACTCTGGCCGCCCGGCTGCACCAGCCGCCGCCTATCGTCCGGCAGGCGCTCAAAGCGTTTATACAGCTGGGGATGATCCGGATGGAGGATGGTTTTATCCAAATCATCAACTGGCAGAAATACCAGAACATCGAGGGGCTGGAGAAAATAAAAGAGCAAAACAGGCTGAGAAACATCAAATACAGACAGAGAAAAAGATTAGCGTCACCCATTTTAACAGGAGACGTCACCGTGACGTCACATGATGAAACAGATATAGACCCAGATAAAGACTTAGAAGAAGAGAGAGCGTTGGCGGCCGGGCCGCCGCGCGCTAACAATAATTTTGTTCCGCCAAGTCTGGAGGAAGTGACCGCCTTTTGCCTGCAGCGAGGCAACCATGTCAATCCGCTGAAGTTTATAGCGCACTATGAAACCAGGGGCTGGATGGCGGGAAGGATCAAGATGCGCAGCTGGAAGTCAGCCATCCAGGCCTGGGAACAAAACGGTTATGACAAAGCGCCGGAGGAGGAGGCTCAGGAGGTCATTTGGGCGATCGACAGATGAACCCAGTCGACGCGGACCTGGCCCTAATCAGCTGCATCCTGCCGGGCGCAATTGACCTGAGGGCGAGTGATATGGGCGCGCCGCAATGGGTATACAGATAATACGAAATAAAGCAAAGGGAGGGGAAAAAAAGATGATTTACTATCCTGTGACCATCAAACAAATCATTCAGATGGGCCAAGGAATTGTGAGCTTTTATGTGTCAAAACCTGAGGGACTTGATTGGGAGGAAGCCACGCATATTCACGTGGCTTTGCCGGACTTTGACGCGGATGGCACCGCCAACAAAGCCCTTGTGCACCATCTCTCCCTCATCAGCCTGCCCTTTGAAGAAGACATCATCATCACCACCCGGCTTGACAGCAGTGATTCCCTGTTCAAAAAGCGCCTGGCTTCCCTGCAGGCAGGAGATGGGCTGATTTTATTTAAACCCGGCTCTTATCTGCGCTTTGAGCGCGATGGCAGGCCGGTCGTGCTCATCACGATGGGGGTCGCTGCGGCGGTCGCGCGGCCGCTGGTAAAGCGCTACTTGCAAAACAGCGAGGGAATCCCTTCGCTCACCTGCATCAGCCTCAGCAGCACCAGGCCCGCCCCCTTCGCGGGAGAGCTGGATGCCCTGGGGACACCGGGCTTAAGTCTGGTCAGGCCGCGCAATCGATATGAACTTTTGGATTGTTTGAAAAATATACAGACTGATCCAGATCCCCGGTGGCTGGTGCTTGGAAGCGATGAATTTTTACGGGATATCATCCTCGCCCTGCGCTGCAGAGGCATCAAAGACGAGGACATCGTCCTTGACTTAAAACCTCAAAAGCGCGCAGCGCTCTATGAGCGCATGGGCCTGGATGCAGCGCAGGCAACAGCGCCGCCCAACACTTCCATGCTATAAAGAGAATCTATCTCTTACTTTATCCTGGATATCCGTCACGGCATCCTTTGCCGCTTCCTTCACAGTTTCAAGTGTGCTGGAAAACAAGGCCTTGAGCATGCGGCGCATCATTTGACGGGTGGTGGGGTCAATCTCCTGCAGAGCCTTGAGCGAACTGCTGCCATCCTTATAACTGATGCGGAACAGGTCGCTTAATCTTTCGCGGTTCTCATCGGCTGAGACCACCTGATAGACCGCATCAAAAAACTTTTCCCTGTCTTCAAAACTCATGTCTGCCAGCCAGTCGCTGAGCACCTCATCCCGCAGCTGTGCTGTATTGCTCAGCTCTTGCATGCGGATGAAGACGCTATCGCCCGGGCTGATTCGCCAGCTGAACAAGTCATGCTGAAAAACCCCGATGGCGCTGCTTTTGATGATGATGGAGGGCTCGTGGCGGCACATCAAGACCCCCACCAGGGAGCTCTGGGGCAAATAAGCGTGGATGCGGTCGCTGACAGCCTGATAACCTGCAGAGGCGACATCTTTGTCCATCAGACCCGGGCTGTCAAAGCTGTACACGGCTTCAATTCTTTTTTGAATTTCCAGGGGTGCATAGGCGGCGCAATAGACGGCCAGGTTGCCGCCTTTTGAGTGGCCCAGCAAGATAAAGTCAGATAGGTCTTCAAGGCCGGCGAGGCGCTCAAGATAGTGACAGGCCTCTTTTTGTGAAGGGACGGGGCTTTCAAAGGACATGTTGAAGTCCTCTTTCCATCCTGCCAGGCTCAAGTCTGTCCCTTCAAAGCAAATGACTTTGAGCGGGCCGGGCAGGCTGATGGTGACAGCGCAAAACTGCTTTTGATCTTCCGGGTTGACTTCATGCACATAATCGCTCAGCAGGATGCCCGCATAGCGGGGCAGCGCTGCCATGTCGCGCATAAGTTCCAGGCGCTTGCGATAGTAAATGCTAAAAAGGCTTTCCACCTTCAGTTCAGCCATGGCCAGCGCCACGCTGTCCAGGCTGAGGGGCTCATCATCCTGCAGGGCCATGTGAAGCGGCAGGTAGACGATTTGGGAGAAGGCGGCAAAATCAAGCTCGCCTGCGGGGCGCTCTTCCCAGGTATCCTGTCCGACGCGCTTGACGTAATCAGCAATATTTTCCATAAGTTTATCCTTTTACAATCCTTTGAGTGTTCTCTTCATGCGGGGCGCCAGGGCTGCGGCCATCACAATCTTGATGGCGTCACCGGGAAGGAAGGGATATACGGCCAGGGGCAGCGCCTGGGACCAGCCTCTGCCGGTCAGCATCATCAGCCATAAGGTGCCGGGGATGTAACAGCAAAGCAAGCCAAGGGATAAAACAAGCACGCGTTTGAAAAAACGGTCCGCCAGAGGGCTGAGCAAAGAGACGGCCCCGGCTGTGAGAATATACCCCCAAAGATAGCCGCCTGTGATCCCAAACAGGGAAGAAGGGCCCCCTCGCAAGCCTGAAAACACCGGCAGACCCAGCAGCCCCATGAGAAGATACAGCCCCACGCTGGCCGCGGCCCAGCCGGGCTGCAGCACCATAGCGCACAGATACACCGCCAGCAAGGCCAGGTTGATGGGGACAGGCGCCATGGGGATGGTGATTTGGGACAGGATTGAAAGAAGTGCCGCGAACAAAGCAGCCAACACCATGCTGTGCGTGTGATGCCTGGCGGGTTTGTTTGATGCCCCTGAAGTAATGTTCGGCTTCAATCAGAGTCTCCTATTGTTTAAACTGTGTCGCAGTTCTCTTGACGCAGTGATACTGCGTCTGCGTTCCCGCTTCTTATCCGAGACAAAAATA
>JAAZEI010000097.1 GCA_012512355.1 Clostridiales bacterium
GATTATATTGTGCCTCAATATCCGAGTGTTTGGCGACTGATGCGCCGGAATGAATATAGCGGCAGGGTACGCTCAGCACAATGCTGCGCATGCCCTCCTCAGACCGCTGGAAGCTGCCTGCATCATTGCCGCCCGTTACGCCCTGCTTGACCTGAAGAGGGATATCAGCCTCCTCCGCCAAACTCAGCATCTGACGAAACAACTCACGGTCGGCGATGCTGGCGCCGTCCATAAAGCTAACAGCAACGCCTTTCCCAAGCTGGGTCACGCGCAGGCGCTCCGGCACATCGCCCAGGTCATTGGCGGCAGTTGCCTCCAGCACCAGCGCGATATCCGCCTGCAGGCCGAAGGCTGCTGTCTTTGATCCGCGAAGTCCCACCTCTTCCTGCGTCACAAAGCAAGCGATCACATCCCCAGAGTAATTGTGCTGCAATAATCGCAACAGACTGTAGCAGCCAATCCGGTCATCCAAGGCTTTGGCACAGATGAACCCTTCGCCAAATTCTTCAAAAGGTGTGTCAAAAGCAGCATAGCTTCCAAGAGGGCAAAGCTTTTCCGCCTCTTTTAAATCCTTGGCGCCGATATCTATATACAGATTATCAAAGTCAAGCACCTTCTTGCGGTCCTGGGCTGTTTGCAGGTGAATGGCCATTGCACCTATAACACCCGGAACAAGTTCATCCCCAATTTGAACCCATTTGCTGATGACCACACGAGGGTCTATGCCCCCGATGGGGCGAAAGCGCAGGAGACCGTCTTCTGTATAACCAACAATGATAAAACCAACTTCGTCCATGTGCGCGGCGACAATGACTCGGGGCAAATCAGGCTGGCTGCCTTTTTTAAGACAGATGACATTGCCGGCGCGGTCGATTTTGACTTCATCACATAACGAACCGGCTGCTTCCAAAATAGCCTTTCGCACAGTTTTTTCATTGCCTGATAAGGCATGAAGCTCGCATAAAGTTTTTAGTTCCATAGTTCATTCTCCCAGCTGCTGTCAACTGCTGCCGCAAAGCTGGCAAGCAATCTCGCCCCTTCTTCGAGTGTATGCATATCAAACAGTTCAACTGTAGTATGCATGTACTTAAGCGGCAGTTCAAGCAAAACAGTCGGAATGCCATTGCGCTGGATATTGATGCTATCTGCATCAGTGCTGGTGGTACGAGACACCACAGCAGTCTGCACCTCAATGTTCTGTGACTCTGCAACTTCCATCAGCTTGCGGCGCAGCATAGGGTTTATAAAAGGTCCCATGCTGGCAGCCAGAGAATCCAGCGACTTTGTGCCAAGTTCAGGCGCGCCGGGTGTTTTGGCGTGGCACACATCCAGCGCTACGCCATAATCCGGATCAATAGCAAAAGCAGACATGGCGGCGCCGAAACTGCCAATCTCCTCCTGACAGGTGGCGACAAAATAGAGGTCTGCCTGATGCTTAACGGACTGCAAAAGCTCCATCGCCCTTAACAATATGGCTACACAGGCGCGATCATCTGCCGTTTTGGTGGCAAAACGTTTATTTTTCAGGGAAATGAACCGTGCTTCCAGCGTCACCAAATCGCCTATATGAACCAGTTCACGTACTCTGTCTGCAGGCAGACCCAGATCAATATAGAGGCCTTCCCGCTTATAATTGTTTTTCCTGTCTTCTTCACTGAGAAGATGCGGCGCCTTGGCGCCGATAACCCCCAGCAATTTTTGTTTGCCATAGACATTCACCCGCA
>JAAZEI010000098.1 GCA_012512355.1 Clostridiales bacterium
ATATACATTATACATAGTTTTGTTCAGAATACAACAATTTCTAGAAAATATTTTTCTCGTGTTTTTTGAAGTCGAGGCAAGAGTTTTTTTAACTTTTTATAGGCGGACTCTGGAATGAGGGTACAATTTTCTTAAATTCTTCAATCTTGCTTAAGAATGTTTGCTTTAACACAATGCCTTACTAAATACTACCCTCAAAAGTGTCCCACTGGGACAAATCGCCTGCCTCATATCCTTTCATAAACCAGGTTTGTCTCTGCTGGCTGGTCCCATGGTTAAAAGTGTCCGGGTCAGCGTAGCCCTGGTATTTTTTTTGAATGCTGTCATCGCCAACTGCCGCAGCTGCGCTGAGTGCTTCGCTCAAATCCCCCTGTTCAAGGTAACCCTTATCCTTAATAAATCGCGCCACGACCCCTGCGAGATAATCTGCCTGGAGTTCATACCGCACACTGTAGGTATTGAATTCTGTCTGGCTGATAGATCCTGTGGATATTTGCTGACGCAGGGTGTTGAGTTGATCCGTAACACCCAGCAGAGTTTGGACGTGATGTCCAGCCTCATGAGCAATCACATAGCTCATGACGAAATCTCCCTGCTTGGCGCCATAACGGCTGATGAGCGTGTCATAGAAACTCAAGTCCAGATAGATAGTCTGGTCTCTGGTGCAATAAAATGGTCCAACACCTGAATCTGCGGCACCGCAGCCGGTGCTGACGCTTCCTGTGTAAACTGCCAGGGTAGGTTCCCGGTATTGCTCATTGTACTCGGGCAATATAGTATTCCAGGTGTCTTATATATCGGCCATCACGACAGATGCATAATCCATGAGCTGTTTTTCACTTTGGCTTTCGACGTATGGCTGATTTATCTCCTCAGGCTGTCTCTGAGTACCTACTGTTCCTTGAAGCGCACCTGGATTTCCTGTGATGAGAAAGACAACCAGTGCAATAATCAAGCCCAAGCCTCCGCCGCCTGCAATCATTTTCCCGCCTCCGGAACCCATTCCTCTGCCACGGCGATCATCAACATTCGTGCTTTTTCTTCTGCCTTGCCATTTCATACGATTTAAATCCTCCTTGTAAAAATACTCAAATTATAATTGTGAATTATGATATTAATTAAATAAAATCTTGGAGATTTCGAGGTTAAGACATGCCATCCACTGAATGTTCAGTGTTTTACCTGATAAAAGGTTAAGAATTTATAGGCATATATTGATTTTACTCTAAAAATCAAATATCAAACAAATGTCAGCATTATTGGCCTGGTTCCGCGCCAGCGGACAAATAGCGCACCTGAATCGCTGTAGGTCTAGAAGTGAGCAGTGATCGTCTTCAGCAAGTTTTTGAGAGAATTTAAATGAATATCAATAGACAGCCGCTCATAGCGTCAAAGCAAAATATTTAAGTTGTGCTGCATACCCATAACTTTTTCTGCCGACAGGATATTTAATGGTCCTTGATCAAGCTGACAAACCTGACATTTGCAACGGCTTCTTTTGTGATTTGATTATTTTTATTTTTCGTTATCAGCATCAGATCTGTTCCAACAGGGATCACCATCTTGCCGTTTGCAGCTAACTGTGCCACCAGGGCATCGGGTAATTTGGGTGCGGACGCTGTTACCATGATCCTGTCATAAGGAGCATGTTCTTCCCACCCTAAACTTCCGTCGCCCAATTTATAGGATATGTTTGTATAGCTCATTTGGGTGAGTCTTTCTTTTGCACTCAAATGGAGTTTTTCTATTCTTTCTACTGTATAAACATATTTCGAAGCTTTGGCCAGCAGCGCTGTTTGGAATCCGGAACCGGTGCCAACTTCCAGCGCTCTACTGTTTTCATCTACATCCAACAAAATCGTCATTTTTAATACTAAACTGGGCTGAGATATCGTTTGTCCAAATCCGATGGGAAACGGTGCATCTATATGTGCTTGCTCTTTGAAATTGTCCATGAATTGCCCTCTATCCAGATTATGATAATAGTTAATGATTTTTTCTTTATTTGTCATGTGATGAAATCCAGCCTTTCATTGTTGATAACATTGCAGGATTAACTTTTGCCATGTCTATATAATATCATAAAATGTATGGTTTAGCCCAAAGCATCTTATTTAACATTATTCTTTTAATTGCTGTTACTTATTGGTAAGGAAGTTATGTCCATGGCTTACTGACGAAATGCCGTGTGAATTGTAAAACGACAGATTGCTTTATCATTGTGAGGATATTAGGATATAATATACTGACGAAAGGGGCTGGGATAAGAATGAACAGATTGGTCAGGGATATCGCAGATGAGTTAAAACAGTTTATAACTGGAAAGACGGTTGATACACTCATTCCGCCGATTACTTATATCATTGGCAATAATATATTTGGGCTTAAAGAAGGGATCATTCTTGCTTTAACTGTTGCTGTCATTTTGGCAATTTTAAGGATTTTTAAAAAAGAGAGTGTTCTATATGCCTTGGGCGGAATTGGAGGCGTAGCCGTAGCTGCCGGGTTTGCATTGATTTCTCAGAACGCGGCAAATTATTTTTTGCCTCAAATCATAGGAAGCGGAGCCTTGTTTGCTGTCTCAGTTATCAGTGTTTTAATAGGGAAACCTCTAGCAGCTGTTATCAGCCATTTAGCCAGAGGGTGGCGTTTTGATTGGTTTTTAAGAAAAGATATAAAACCTGCTTATAAAGAAGTGACAATTGTATGGGCTTTTCTTTTCTTAGCCAGGCTGTCTCTTCAATTGTTTTTGTATCGAAGAGGAAATCTGACCGAACTTGGCTGGGCTAGTATCTTACTTGGTTTTCCCGCAACGCTAAGTGTGCTTATAATATCTTTGGTTTTTGGAGTGTGGAGATTAAAAAGTCTGGCCGGGCCGGGTATCGATGAGTATTTGGAGGGCAAAAGCCCACCTTGGGAAGGTCAAAAAAAGGGCTTCTAAACTTGTTAGCAGCGCAAGAAATGATCTTTGTAAAACATAAATCATAAAAATGATTGCTTTTAAAGAATAAGAATTATGAGTCATACTACTCTCAATCATTACTGCTTTGATGCATCGATTCTTTTCCGCCTCCGCGTTGTCTCGCTCAGTCAGCGTAGACTGCGCTACGCCTCCTTTTCTCGACTTAGCGGAGACGAAAAATCTTTCAA
>JAAZEI010000099.1 GCA_012512355.1 Clostridiales bacterium
GGTCAAAGCTGCCATAGCCGGCACCATTTTAAAAATAGATCCGGGCTCGGAGCGCGACTGTATATTGTAGTTATTCATGATGTTTCGAGGATCCAGCAAGATGTCCGCAGCACTCTTCCCACCTGCTACCATGGCGTTGATGTCATAAGTAGGATACTGCGCCATCGCCAATACCTTGCCTGTCTTCACTTCAAGTACCAGCATGGTCCCCGTTTCAGCTAATTTAAGGGGGTATTCTTCAAAGTCTCTTTGTTCGAGCTTGATGCGATTGTTTTCTCTCCAGTTATCAGAGAACATGCGCTTTTCCTGAACCGCACGGGTGGAGGCAACATTTGCCGCAATCGCCTGTTCGGCTATTTGCTGATATGGCGCAATCAATGTTAGCTTAACATTGTTGCCGTTTTCAGGTGTTTGTCTGGAAATTTCACGGGTTAGTCTTCCTGAACTGTCTTTTTCCATGACCCGGAAGCCTTGCCGGCTGGTGATGTTAGCAGTTAACCAGTTTTCCATGCTCTTCTCTATGCCGTCTTTGCCAATTACATCGTTCATAGCATAACCAAGCGGCTGCAAGTCATTCTTATAGCTGTCATTGTCAGATATTGGTCCCACATACCCTATTACCTGAGAAGCCATGCTGTTTCGCGGATAAATACGTTTTTCGCTGACTTCTATATCCATGCCCTCAAGCACCATGCTGCGACCAATGACTTCACTAACCGTAGTAAAACTAACATCCTTGGCAATCAAAACGGGCAAAGACAAGAATATATTCATATTCATTTCCGAGTGTACAGCCATGGCTTTTAAACTGGTTTCTTCGTCTGCACCCAACTCATCCAGACTATAAAGCAGTCTCAGCCGTTCAAAACAATCTGCTGCTGTCGGATACCTTCCAACAAATAAGTAGTGGTTACTTCTCCACTGGCTCTCTCGAATCTCAAGAGCGCGCTGAGATACATCACCGAAATTGAAGACCCAATCTCCACTTTCATCGTCTCTCTGGATGGGCAATTCAACACTTATTTTCCCACCATTATCTTCTATGATGCCAATCGTTTCAAGAATTGAAGATGTCAGTCTTTTATAATCAGATTTGGTATTTTGTCCGTTACTTCGGTAAAAAGTTACATTATACATTTGCTCGCTCATTGCCAAAACAACAGAGTTTGCATCGGTAATCATGCCTCTAGTTCCTGTCAGACGAATGTTCTTGATGCGATTCACATCAGCAGAGCTTTGATATTGATCTGCCTTGATTACTTGTAAATTATACAAACCGCCAATCAAACTTATAAACAATAGAACTATAACAGCAGCAAATATCACAAATCTTCTGCTGATTCTCTTTTCAATCTTCATTCTTTGGTCTCCTTTTGGACCGAGGAGGGATCAATTTCTTCATTAAGGGGCAAACTTTCTTCTTTCTCCGGTTTAGGTTGGGGTTTAGGTTCAGGTTCTTTTATTTCAAGCGGTATGGTTGATGTAAATGTTGTGAGGTTGGGAAAATCTGGAGCAAGGCTAAGTTCCTGCAGCTTCCTTTCGGAGGTTCTAACAGAATCTCCGATTCCCTTATCTTTTTGCGAGGCGCGCCAATTCAAACGATACATGCCTAAAAATGCGCGAACGGGAAACATAACAATGCAGCTTAAACCAGTATAAAACAAGGTTTGCAGTAAACGCAGAATGTGATTGAAATTAATCTGAACACCATCAAGGACAAAATAAATAAGCATCACGGTTTCATACATCACTGTCAATGTGAGCGCATTGAACAGAATGCGTAAATGGGCTTCCGTGTCATCGGCTGTTTTTCTGCGAAAACTAAGATGCGGTTTTTTTCTTTGCTGTAATCCTTCAAAAGCAACAATACGTCTGTCTGCCTGTCGCTGAGCAATTTTGATGCGCATCAGCTCCCGTTTGATTTCGCTCATATCCGCAAAGATCTGTGCGCAAAGAAGTGACAAGGCAGGGTATATCAACAAATTAAAGATGCGCAGGCTTGGCGACATAACTTCTATAAGAATACCAAAAAATGCACCGGATATGAAAGCATACTTTTTCCCAAAACTTACAGTCAGTATAGCAACGCATACCATCATAAGGTTGGGCATAACACCCCATAATTTTAAATGTGGCATCACGACCGTTTGAAGCAAGTAAAACATTAAAATTGTAAAGCTGATTTTAAAAAGCTTTATGACTGCTTTTAAATAACTTGAGCGATACAC
>JAAZEI010000100.1 GCA_012512355.1 Clostridiales bacterium
GATTGTATGAGGCTGACATAATCAGCTTTTTCGATAAGTGCTTTGGATGCGCCTCGGCCTGTGACAACCACTTCACCATACTCTAAGCCCATTTCCACCAATCTCATCGCTTCCTTTGGCGGTACAAGCATTAAAGAAGCCGCAACAGCCAATTCATCCAGGACAATCAAGGCTGGCTGGATTCTCTGAATTTCTTCCATAATCTTGCCAATTTCAGCTGTTTGTTCTTCACGTGTCCTGTCAAGGGCATCATCATCCATCTGATACGTAAAGCCCTTCATGACCGCACCTTCATGAACATATGCCAGCGGCAGTTTTTTGAGAGATACCAGCTCACTTGAATTTCCCTGTTTCATGAACTGAACAATAAATACCGGCTTGTTGATGCCCAGCATGCGCAGCGCTAGTCCCATGGCTGCTGTTGTTTTTCCTTTGCCCTCGCCTGTAATGACATGAAGTTTGTTGGTTTTATCCATCAGTATGCCTCGCTTTCATTGGACAATGTAATCCGTGTTTTGTTATAATAAGCTATTAATGCAAGGGAATGAAGTATATGAAATGTCAATTTTGTAATTCTGAAGACAGCCGGGTGGTAGATTCAAGGCCAACCGAGGATGGAACCAGCATTCGCAGGCGCAGAGAATGTATCAATTGCGGCAGGCGGTTTACTACCTATGAAAAGGTAGAGACCATTCAGCTGCTGGTCATTAAAAAAGATCATACGCGCGAGCTGTTTGATGCCAATAAAATTCGCTCAGGGATTATCCACGCCTGTCATAAACGTCCCGTTGCCGCCAAAGACATTGACAAAGTAGTCACTTCGGTTGAGCAATTTGCCTATAACAGCATGCAGCAGGAGATTACCACCAGACAAATCGGTGAAATGATTATGGAAGCTCTTCGTAAGCTTGATGAAGTTGCCTATATCCGCTTTGCTTCTGTTTACAGACAGTTTACCGATATTCCGACATTCATGCAGGAGCTCAAGCGCCTGATGAATGAAAGCAAGCGAGAAGGGGATCAGCGCGAAATCTGATCAAGCGTCATGGTAAACCCTGGAATAAACTCCCGCATAAAGTCTTGAACTTCCGGCAGGTTGATGGCATATATGCTCGCCTCAATGCCTGCCTGTGCTTCGCGGAACTCAGCATTTCCGGCCTTTGCCTCTTCCAGGCATTTGATATAGGCGCACAGACGATCCGCGGCCTTGACTATTCTCCATTCATCGCTTTTTGTGTCAGGCGTAATCAGAGGGATATAATCTTCATATAAATCATCGGGCAGCATCGAGAGCAGCCGGCTGGAAGCCAGCTCCTCGATTTTTTTATACTCTGATTTGATGGCAGGATTGTTGTGCTTAATGGGGGTAGGCAGATCGCCGGTAATGACTTCACTGGCATCATGGTAAAGCGCCAAAGCCATGATACGTTCGGGAAGATAGCTTTTTGCGTGCCGTTTGTTGCCAATCAAGGCCAATGCATGGGCGATCATGGCACATTGCATGGAATGTTCCATATCATTTTCAGGGAAGGTGTTGCGCATCAAACCCCAGCGGTTGATAAATCGCATACGGGATAAATAAGCATAAAAGTGAAATGCCATAAAATCTCCTTAAATGTCAGGGATATCGATCACGTGAGGCTGATGTGCGCATCCGGGCAGAAATTTTCTTAAAAAGTCTTCGGTCTTTATACTGACACTCATATGGTTAACTCCGGGGTGAAACAGAAGCCTTTGATGGGATAGTATGGAGCGATCGACAGCCAGCTGTATCTTATGGTGAGAATCAAATATCAGGCTCAGAGGATTTACAGCGCCGGGTTGGAGCTTCAAAAGCTGCATCAGCATGTCAGGTTTGGCAAAGCTCAGCCGTGATGTGCCCAAAAGTTTGCTGACGACGGACGTGCGATAAGCTCTGTCGTGTCGGAGCAGCAAAAGATAATATTGAGTCTCCTGTCTGTTGCAGAGAAAGATGTTTTTGCACATGGCAGAGTTCTGCCAATCTACCCCTTCAATTTGCTGGCAGGCCTCAATAGTCAGCATGGGTTCGTGCCGGTATAGGATAAAAGGGATATTGAGTTCATCCAAACGTTCTAAGATCTGTTTGCTATTATCCATGCTGATCCTTTTTCTTTTGTATCTTCGCTTCTTCTCCAAGGTTCCCGGGATGATAGTAGATTCTGTCTTCAAAGCCCTGCGGCATATAGCATTGTTCCACATAGTGTCCGGGATAATGATGAGGATAAAGATAGCCGCTGGTGTCGTTGATGCGCTGGTGACCGGCATAGTGTGCATCCCGCAGATGTTGGGGTACAGCACCAAGCTGACCTTGTTCTGCATCAAGCTTTGCCATGGTCATAGCCTCCACTACGCTGTTGCTCTTTTCGCTTTCACAAATCGAAATAATTGCCTGCGTCAAGGAAAGCCTGGCTTCGGGCATACCAATCAATTGAAGCGCCTGGGCCGCTGCAACACTCAGCAGCATGGCCTGGGGGTTGGCAAGCCCTACGTCTTCACTGGCATGTGCAATCATACGCCTTGATATGAGCCGCGGGTCACAGCCGGCATACAATAGCCTGGCGCACCATAAAAGTGCGGCATCGGAGTCAGAGCCTCTGAGCGATTTGCAAAACGCAGAGAGCATATCGTAATAAAGTGATTCATCGACCTTGATGACGGGTTTTTGGATACTATCCTCAGCGATAGACAAATCGATGTGAATTTCACCCGCAACAGTCGGTGTGGTGAGCGCTGCCAGTTCAAGGGCATTGAGCGCCATGCGAATATCTCCGCTGCTTGCGCGCATCCAGTGGCGCAGCGCCTTTTCATCAACTCTGACGTTCATGGCGCCAAGACCATTGACTTCATCCCCAATAGCTCGCAGCAGAGCTATCTCAATATCCTGTTCGCGAAGCGGTTCAAAAGCAAATAATCTGCACCGGCTCACAATGGCAGGGGTCATCGCAATCATAGGATTTTCTGTTGTGGAGCCGATAAAGCGAATTAAGCCTTCTTCGATGGCCGGTAAAATGCTGTCCGACTGCGCTTTGTTCCAGCGGTGGCACTCGTCAAGGAGCAGATAGGTGGCTTTTCCATACATCATACGGTTGTCTTGCGCCTGTTTGAGCACTTCTCTAACTTCACTCACACCTGATGTGACGGCATTCATGCGCACGAAGTCGGCTTTGGTCATTTGCGCTATCACAAAGGCAAGTGAAGTTTTTCCGCAGCCTGGCGGCCCATAGAAGATGCTGCTGCTAAGTTTATCAGCGACAATCGCGCGGCGCAGCAGCTTTCCTGGTCCAACAATATGATCCTGACCAATAAACTCATCAAGACTTTTTGGCCTCATGCGGTCCGCCAAAGGTTGGTTTGAGGTATTATTTTGCGTATTAAAATCAAACAGGGTCATGTTTCTTCCTTTATACTAATTAACAATCCCTTGCCATCGGTGCTAAAGCGCCATTGATGCTGTAACTCATGAAGCGCGCACTCAATGTGCAAGGCGGCTATGCCAAAGTTTACATTGCCAAAGCCTCGGCCAGACAGGCGAAGGGTATTCCCCGAATAAGAAAAACGCCAGGGCTGGCTGTTAAGGGCAGATGGCGCGCTTCTGACCGCTTCGGCAGCCTGAAATGCCCAGTTTGGCCAGGTGTCGGGGGTGTCTAGGCAAAGCGACTTGAGCGGTTTTCGTTTTCTCGCTGATACGTTTTCATCCGTCGAAGCATGACCATAGGGAATGACGGCCAATATTTTTTCTCTGGAGGAGAGGGGGATATCAACTTCACTTCGGCGAAAATTAGCCTGAACCCAGCAGCTGCCCAAACCTTGTGATGTCATTTCCAACACGAGAGCTTCCGCGCAGACACCGGCATTGAGCAAAACATTTTCCGTTTCCAAATCAATAATAACAGCTGCATACTGCCTTGCGTATTCAATCGCTGGTACAAACGGCAGGGGAAAGAAGAGCTTGTTCCAATCACAGTCAAGAAGAGCGAGCCGCACACCGGGCAAGCTAACCCGCGCTGCTGTATAGGCAAGCGCACTTTGCTGCGCTACATCGGCCGGCGCACTGAATTTTCGACAGGCAAAGCGCAGCGGCATCGCTTTATACCAGCGACTAAGCTGCGCGTTTGAAAAAAAACCTTCCCATAAACATTCTGGCATTTGAGTCACCCCCTGATAGATTCTTAGTGTATCATTTACAAGTTGCGGGTTCAATACGAGCGGCTGCTTATTGAGCGTCCGCAGTATTCAACCCGCTTGGATTATCAAGCTTTATTTAATTTATTTATACTGACCCGATAGGCAGCCTTGTTTTAGAAAAAAGAATTCTATGATAATTATGCTTTTATTCCCAAAACATCCATAGATTTTTCTTCACGGAATTGGCTTGTATACAGTTGGTAATATTGTGAACCTTGGCGGATCAGTTCATTATGCGTACCTGATTCTATAATTCTGCCGTCCTCTATCACCAGGATGCGATCGGCATGTCGGATGGTGGAGAGACGATGGGCAATAATAAAGCTGGTTCGCCCTGCCAATGTTTTTTCAATGGCATGCTGAATGAGAACTTCTGTCTGGGTGTCGACCGAAGAGGTTGCTTCATCAAGCACAAATATTCTGGGGTTGTGGATGATTGCTCTGGCAAAAGAGATCAGCTGTTTTTCGCCTGTTGAAAGCCTGTTTCCACCCTCTCCGACCTGGGTATCGTAGCCTTTCTCCAGTCTTAGAATGAAGTTCTCCGCGTTGACGAGTTTGGCTGCGTTCTTTATCATTTCATCACTGGCATCTTCTGCAGCGTAGCGAATGTTATCGGCGATGGTTCCGCTAAAAAGGTGGGGCTCCTGCAATACATAACCTAAATTCGACTGAAGCCATAGCTGGCTTCTTTTTCTGTAGTCAACGCCGTCTATTTTGATGCTGCCGCCAGTAGGTTCATAGAAACGGCAAATAAGATTCACAATGGTGCTTTTTCCTGCCCCTGTCGCCCCAACTAGTGCGATGGTTTCTCCCGCTTTGATGTGCAGGTTGAAGTTGTTTAATACTTCTTCGCCATCTTTATATTTAAAGCTGACATTTTCAAATTCGACATCACCCGAAATATCAGGCCAATTTTTCTTGAGTGGGCTGAAGTTATCTCCAAAGACCTCTGCAACTTCAGGCGTATCCTGGATATCGGGCTGGGTATCGAGCAAAGTGAGCACTCTCTCTGCCGCTGCCTGCCGGCGTTGAAACTCAGAAAAGGTACCTGCGATGTTCTGTACCGGATGAAAAAAGTCAGTGATGTAGCTGATAAAGGCAGCAATTGAACCCAAGCTCATGATGCCGGTGATAACCAAGCCCGCGCCCTGAGTCAGTACATAAGCGGTTACGATTGCAGCTACGGAAGTGACCATGGGAAAGAACAATGAAGACAAAACAGCGGCTTTGACTGAGTTGCGATGCATTTTATCCGTCAGAACTTTGAACTCCTCAAAGTTCATTTCTTCACGCACAAGTGTCTTTGTGGTTCTGGCTCCCATAATACCTTCATTGAAGGCAGTGGTGATTTGGCTGTTAATATGTCTGATTTTTCGCTGACTGGCAATCATTCGCTTTTGGAAAACAGCGGAAATAAGAATTAATACCGGCAAAGAAGCCAGGGCTATCATGGCCAAATTCCAGTTAATAAAAAACATCGCCACAAAGCTTGTCAGCAGAAAGAAGATAGCCCAGACAAGATCTACCATTCCCCAGCCCAGCGCTTCCCCTATCTGCGCTGTATCACTCGTTAGCCTTGTAAGCAAGTTGCCCACAGGCATTCTGTCATAATAGGAAAACGGAAGTTCCTGAAGCTTTCGAAAACCCCGCGTGCGAATATCATAATTAACGCCCCATTCAATTTTGCCTGATAATTGCAGGAAGCGGTAACTCGCAGCAAAGTCTATCAATATCAGTACAGCATAGATTACGATGAACCAGGTTAAGTTACCGGTGTTTTTTTCGACGATAAAGTTATCGATGGCATATCTCGTCATCAGCGGCGGCATGGCTTCACTCACGCCCAAAATGGCCAGCATGGCCATGCACTGCCCAAGGGTACCCCAATGGCTTTTCGCCAGCTTCATCACACGCTTCCACAGCGATAAGCTTAGCTTTTTTGGTTTTTGTTCAAATTTTTCCTCATACTGCAATTCAGCTCACCCCCCTTTGGGCCGTGCTTAAACTGTCTTCAAGACCCGATTGGATTGCATTGATTTTTGCATATAAACCCGGTTGTGCAAGCAACTGCTCGTGCGTACCGCTTTGTGTTATCTTTCCTTCTTCCAGCACCAATATCAAATCCGCGCGGCTTAAGGTACTGATGCGATGGCTGATAATAAAAGTAGTCAAATTGTTGTCTCCCGATAGCAGTGCCTCTCTGATTTGAGCGTCTGTTTTTGTATCGACAGCTGATAAAGAGTCATCAAAAATCAAGATATCATTATCTTTCATTAAAGTCCTGGCGATGGCAACACGTTGTTTTTGACCCCCTGAAAGCGTTACACCGCGCTCTCCTACGATGGTGTCATAACCTTTTTCGCTTTTCAAAATAAAATTATAAGCACTTGCAGTTTTGGCGGCGTGGTCAATGTCAGTCTGATTGGCGTCCCGAACAGCGATTGCAATGTTCTCTTTTATGGTTTTACTGTAAAGAAAACTATCCTGCAGCACCAGTCCGATTCGCGTTCTTAGATAATTTCTATCAATCTGCTCAATGGGCGTGCCGCCGATGATAATGGTGCCTGAACTGGGCTTGTACAATTGCTGCATGAGATAGACCAGGCTGCTTTTTCCCGAGCCGGTAGGTCCCAGGATGGCAACACTCTGTCCAGCTTTTGCGCTAAAAGAGATGTCGCGAAGAACGTCCCTTCCCTTTTCATAATAAAAACTGACATGATCAAATACGATATCGCCATGAAGTGAGGGTTTTAGCGCAATATCTTGTTCAGGTTCGGCTTTGGTTTTCAGCACTTCATTTATGCGCTCCAGCGCCACCATGCTTTTTCCCGAGTCTGTTAAAATACGTCCAAGCTGGCGGATAGGCCAGGTCAGCATCCCTGTATAACCCGTAAAAACGATCAGGTCACCCAGGCTGATATTGCCCTTTTGCGCTTCAACAATGCAAACAATCAGGGAAATGATGATCTGGATAAAGCCCATTGCGCCGCTTAAGGCCCAATACAAGGCCTCAAGATTGGCCACTTGGTAACCGCGTTTGCGATGGTCGAAGCTGACTTTGTCAAATTTTTTAATTTCATTTTGCGCCTGGCCAAAAGCCCGTACAACACGCACGCCTGTGAGGTTTTCCTGCAGTACGGTACTCATGGCGGCTTCCGACTCATCTGTGGCGCGAAATGCTTTGATGACCTGCTTAAAAAATAGCATGGAAAATAGAAAAATGAGCGGCGTAATGGATAAGCTTAGCAAGGTAATTTTAACGCTGATGGGCAGCATCAGGCTGAGCGCAAAGATGATCATGAGAACAGCCTGGAGCATAGCGATTACTTGCTGGCTTAAAAATCGACGGATTGTATTGATGTCTGAGGTGCAGCGCTGTAATAAGTCCCCGGTCTCTGCCCTCACATGGTAGTCAAATGGCAGCTTCTGAATATGGTCATATAAACTCTCCCGCAGATAACGCGCAGCGCTTTCAGAACCTTGCGCAGTAAGTTTACCCCTAAAAAAGGAAAAGACACCGCTGAAGAGACTGACCATCACAAGAGCAAATCCAAAAGCCCAAAGATTGTTTATCAAAAAGGTGGGACCTAGTAAGCTGTCAATGGAGTTATTAATAAAGTCGGGTAACCTGGAGGGTTCTGTGCCCAGGTAGTGGTCCATCACTTCCGCTAACAGAGCAGGGGTGAGAAACTGAATGAAGCTGGTCAAAGCAGTGAGAAAAAAAGCTATGATAAAGATTCTGGTGTTTTTCTTTAACAGCGTTGTCATCAGCTTGTATCGTTGTTTGTGCATACTCTCTCCTAGGGTATATTATGCGCTAAAAAAGCCTTCGCGGCCATGCCCGAAGACTGTCTGAGCATAATAAACAAAA
>JAAZEI010000101.1 GCA_012512355.1 Clostridiales bacterium
ACTTCAAGCCTTGGAAAGCCAAATTTACCGCCAATGAGCAGATAGTTAAACAGCAGGTTCACCAGGTTGCTGGTAATATTGACCCTCATCGTCAGCCTGGTATTGCCAACCCCGCGCATTGCAGCGCTGATGGCCATAGATACCGCATGAAAAGGCAGGCCATAGGACATAATTTTGTAATACATAATGGCATCAGCCAAAACAATGCTGTCATCCATCGTCCTGGTATTGCCGCCAGCCAGCCGCATCAGAGGCCCAGCAAAGATTACTGAAAGTGCTGACACCAGCAGCGAAAGACCCAGAATAAGCATCAGGGCATTGCGCAGGGTGGTATTGGCAGCATCACGCCGCTCTTCTCCCCGTCTCCTGGCGACAATCGCCGTGACGCCCACGTTGAGCGCAAAAAACATAGCCAAAGAGATCATCCGCGGTTGAGTCGGCAGGCTTACCCCCGCTATGGCATTCTTGCCCAGCATGCCCACCATGATGGTATCGGCGGAGCCAATGAGACTGGCCAAAACCATCTCCGTGACGGAGGGGAGCGCAATTCTTGTCACATTGCCGTAAGCTTCTTTATCAGTTGGCAACGGGCCCAGGCGATGTGTTTCATCGACCAGACTATCCGCAGAAAAAAAACGCCCGAACAGCTTGTGGAAAAGTGCTCTTATGTTCTTCAATATCAACCTCCATGGCGAACTTTCGCCAGCCATATAATTGTATCCCAGCAAATGATTTGGTGCAACCCATGAATTGACCACTGTTTAATGACTTAAATATCATCTTGTCCTTTGGAGGATTCTTGACAAACCTACATTAGACTCGTATAATTTAGCGGTGGTAAACTGCCTAAAGATTGATTTGGTGGGTACTTCAAAAATATTTATATTATAGCAGGAGGGTTACAAATGGCAAAACAAGTGACAATTGACGGCAACGGTGCAGTCAGCCATGTTGCATATGCATTCAGCGATGTAGCGGCAATCTATCCCATAACCCCATCGTCAACGATGGCAGAATATGTGGATGAATGGTCAGCTAATGGCAGAAAGAATCTGTTCGGGCAAACCGTGCATGTTTCTCAGCTGCAGTCCGAAGGCGGAGCGGCCGGTGCTGTTCATGGATCGCTTGCAGGCGGAGCGCTCACAACGACCTACACAGCCTCCCAAGGGCTTTTGCTGATGATACCCAATATGTATAAGATTTCGGGCGAGCTTTTGCCCACCGTGTTTCACGTATCCGCTCGCGCGCTGGCTTCTCATGCGCTGAGTATCTTTGGTGACCAAGCCGATGTTATGGCTTGCCGCCAGACAGGCTTTGCCCTTTTGGCGTCGGGCTCCGTTCAGGAAGCACAGGATATGGCGCTGGTTGCCCACCTGGCTACTTTAAGAGCATCCGTGCCTTTCCTCCACTTCTTTGACGGCTTCCGTACAAGCCATGAAGTGCAGAAAATCGAAGAAATCGACTATGAAGATATGGCCAAGCTGGTTGACTGGGAAGCCATCAAGGCATTCCGCAGCCGCGCGCTCAACCCTGAGCATCCCCACCAGGCCGGTACTGCGCAAAATCCCGATGTTTATTTCCAAAACAGGGAAGCCGCCAACAAGTATTATCTGGCAGTGCCCGGCATCGTCGAAAATGTCATGAAGGAAGTCAGCAGCCTGACAGGCCGTCACTACGAACTATTCAACTATGAAGGCGCTCCTGATGCAGAGGATGTCATCATCCTGATGGGTTCAGGTACCGAAGCTGTGCATGAGACCATTAATGCCCTTGAAAAAGAAGGTAAAAAATATGGTGTGCTCAAAGTACATCTTTACCGTCCCTTCAGCGCTGAGCATTTCCTCAAAGCATTGCCCAAAACTGTTAAACGCCTGACCGTGCTTGACCGCACCAAGGAGCCCGGCAGTCTGGGTGAGCCATTGTACCAGGATATTACTACGGTACTGCTTGAAAACAAGCGTGAAGATATCAAGGTAGTAGGGGGCCGTTATGGCCTGGGCTCAAAAGAGTTCACCCCCACCATGGTCAAGGCAGTATTTGACAATATGACAAGCGAAAACCCCAAGAACCACTTCACAGTGGGCATTGAGGATGACGTGACCCACCTGAGCCTCCCCCTGGGCGATCGACTGAACGCTGCACCCGCGGGCACTGTCAGCTGCAAGTTCTATGGTCTGGGTTCTGACGGCACTGTTGGCGCCAATAAAAACTCCATCAAAATTATCGGCGATCATACCCCTCTGTATGCACAGGGCTATTTCGCCTATGACTCTAAAAAATCCGGAGGCCTGACCGTTTCGCATCTGCGTTTTGGTAAGTCTCCCATCAAATCTACCTATCAAATTGACTTTGCAGACTTTATTGCCTGTCATAACCCTTCTTATGTCACAGCCTATGATATGGTTGACACCCTCAAAGAAGGCGGCATTTTCCTCCTCAACAGTCCATGGACAGCTGAAGAAATGGAAGAACGTCTGCCCAAGCACATGAAACAGCAGCTGGCCAAAAAGAAAGCCCGCTTCTACAACATTGATGCCATCAGCCTTGCCGCGCAAGTTGGCATGGGCACTCGCATTAACACCATTATGCAGGCTGCCTTCTTTAAGCTAGCCGAGGTAATCCCCTACGAGGAAGCCGAGCGCTACATGAAAGAATATGCCGAGCATACCTACGGTCTCAAAGGCGAAACAATCGTGCGCAGAAACTGGGATGCCATTGACATTGCCATCTCCGGCCTCAAGGAAATTCAGGTACCGGAGTCCTGGGCAAATGCTGCTGAGGGTGCAGTACCCGCCCACGTAGATTCAACAGAGTATTATAATAGCTATGTGCGCCCCATCATCGCCCAGGAAGGCGATAAGATGCCCGTCTCTGCCTTCTCCCCTGATGGCATGGTTCCCACCGCCACAGCCCAGTACGAAAAACGCGGAATCGCAGTTAATGTACCCGAATGGCAAATTGACAAATGCATCCAGTGCAACCAATGCGCGCTTGTTTGCCCCCATGCTGTCATCCGCCCCTATCTGGTGGAAGACGGCAAAGACAGGCCAGAGAGCTTTGAAACCAAAAAAGCCCTGGGCAAAGAATTTGCCGGCCATGGGTTCCGTATCCAGGTCAGTCCCCTTGACTGCACAGGCTGCGGCAACTGCGCTGAGGTTTGTCCCGCCAAGGAAAAAGCTCTGATCATGAAGCCCCTTGACAGCCAGGTAGCAGCAGAAAAAGACAATGCCAATTTCGCCTTCACACTCCCCGAGTTTAAAGGCACGGTCAACAAGAATACCGTCAAGGGCAGCCAGTTCTTAAAGCCCCTATTTGAGTATTCCGGCGCTTGCGCAGGCTGCGGTGAGACCCCCTACGTCAAGCTGATGACACAGCTGTTTGGCGACAGGATGATTATTGCCAATGCCACAGGCTGCAGCTCCATCTACGGCGGCTCCTCTCCCACAGTTCCCTATACTGTCAATGACGAGGGCCACGGCCCCGCATGGGCAAACAGCCTGTTTGAAGACAATGCCGAGTTTGGCTTTGGCATTCATCTGGCCTATACCCAGCGCCGCGCCAAAATGGCGGATACCATCCAGAGCATGATTCAAAGTGAACATACATCTGCAGAGCTTAAACAAGCAGGCCAGGAATGGCTTGATGTCGATAACGACGCAGATGCTTCCAAGGCCGCTTCTGAAAAACTCATTGCTGCCTGCGAAGATGGTCTGGACTTTACCGGCACAGATTACGCCGGACAGACCTGTGACTGCGAAGCTTGCAATGCCGCCCGCTATATCCTAGAAAACAAGGATGTTCTGGTTCAAAAATCGATTTGGATTGTAGGCGGAGACGGTTGGGCCTATGACATTGGCTATGGCGGCCTGGACCATGTCCTGGCGCAGAACCAAAACGTCAATGTCCTCGTCCTGGACACTGAAGTGTATTCCAACACCGGCGGTCAGGCCTCCAAGGCTACCCCGCCCGGCTCAATCGCTAAATTTGCCGCTGCCGGCAAGCGCACAAAGAAAAAAGATCTGGGCATGATGGCCATGAGCTACGGCTATGTCTACGTCGCGCAGGTCGCCATGAGCGCCAACCCCGTGCAGCTCTTAAAGGCTATGAATGAAGCAGAAGCTTATGACGGCCCCTCTGTCATCATTGCCTACAGCCCCTGCATCAATCACGGCATCAACATGAGCTTCTCACAGGCTCAAATCCGCAAAGCTGTGGCTGCCGGTTACTGGCCGCTGTACCGTTACAATCCTCTGCTGGCTGAGGAGGGAAAAAATCCTCTGACCATCGACAGTAAGGACCCCACGGAGAGCTATCAGGACTTCATCAAGAGTGAAGTTCGCTACAGCAGCCTTATTACCGCATTCCCCAATGTTGCCGAGAAACTGTTTGACAAGTCCTCAGACGATGCAGCAGAGCGCCTTGCCCGACTGAAAGGCCTGGCCTCTATCTAATCAATTACCTGCTCTATAAATTTGCTCCTTTGCAGACCGCGAAGGAGCAAATTTTTATTGTTGCCCGATTCACTGATATCCTCAAGCTTTGATTAGAGCAAATTGCGACATTGTGGCGCACAAGGCTACGCAGTATTTTTGTCTCGGACAAGAAGCGGGAACGCAGACGCAGCATCACTGCGTCAAGAGAACTGCGACACAGTCAGAGGTAAAAAGACAAGTCAGCACGTGCGCTACGATTAGTTAATTTGCTCTAAATACCGTAACACCCTGACTCACAGCAAAAGACACTCAAAAACATACAGTCAAATTATACTATTCGAATGAGTTAATGCGTCGATGCTTTGAAAGATTTTTCGTCTCCGCTAAGTCGAGAAAAGGAGGCGTAGCGCAGTCTACGCTGACTGAGCGAGACAACGCGGGGGCGGAAAAGAATC
>JAAZEI010000102.1 GCA_012512355.1 Clostridiales bacterium
AATATTACAGAAACTATTACTCTTGAGAATTCAAGTATATCCGAAGAAATAGAAGAACTTGTCACAATAGCTGTTGAAAGAATGAATCCAGCCCAAACCAGGTTGGCGCTGATGGTGACAGAACCTAATTATGGCTTAATGTACTACCATATGCCGCTGATAGCTGCGGGCAGTTTTTTCTTATTATTTTCTGCCGCTTTGCTTTTTGTCTGGCTGCGTTATGATGATAGAAAACGGGCGCGAGTTGGAGAGCTGCTTGAACCAATCGATTACTTGCTTCCTTTCTTTTTGGGTGTTGCTATTTTTACTTTATATCCGATCGTCCGTGTTTTTATCATGAGCTTTCAGGAACGATACAAGCTTGAGGGCTCCTTTAGCGGTTGGGGTTTTGGAAACTATTCTTATGTTATAAAAGGTATTCCCGGAACGACAAATTATTTTCTGCAGGGCTTATCCAATACGCTGCAGTATGTTCTTTATACTGTACCCATTTCTACCGCTTTGGCCATTATTATAGCTTATCTTCTCAATCAAAAACTTCGCTTTTCTGCCCTGTTTCAAACCGCTTATTTTCTGCCTATGGTCACCTCTATAACAGCTGTTGGCTTAGTGTGGCGCTGGATATTCAACCGCGATTTTGGGGTCCTTAATGCGCTGATATCTTGGCTGGGCGGCGATAAAATCAACTGGCTCCAACAAGCTTCTCATTCTCTGACCGTGTTAATTATATTTGGCATCTGGTCTGCCCTTCCTTTTACCATCATCCTTTTGCTCAGCGGGCTGCAAAATATTGATGAAAGTTTTTACACTGTGGCAAAAGTTGATGGCGCATCACAATTTAGGATATTTCGGCGCATCACCATCCCTTTGCTTTCCCCGACCATCGGCTTGGTGCTGATCATCAATTCAATTTCTGCTTTTAAAGTATTTACTGAGGTTAATGTCCTTTTTAATGGAAATCCAGGCCCTGTTCATAACCTTTACACTGTCGTTTACTATATCTATGACATGCTGCGCCAGCAAAATGAACTGGGACGAGCTGCAGCCGCTGCAATTATCTTGTTTTTATTCATTCTTGTTTTCACTGTGCTGCAGCGATTCATACAGCGCAAGTGGAAATATGATTAAGGAAGGACCAAACCATGAGTAAAACAACAAATAAACGCCTTGGCAGCAGTTTGTATATTTTAGGGATACTGATGCTGACAGCTGCGCTGGCTGTCTTTGTCTTACAATACCGCCTGCCTATCACAATCAGTCTGATCATCCTTGGCACTTCATCGATTCTCGCAGGTTTAAGACTTAATCATTCTTATCGAACCAAGCAGAACACTTTTCACGGCATCACCTATGTTTTCCTGACCATTGGCATGCTCATCATGCTGTTCCCCTTTTATTGGATGATTTCATCATCCTTCAAAACTGCTGCTGAAATGAGTATCTTTCCCCCTGGCTGGACCCCCAGAAACTGGATGAATTTCGAAAACTTCAGTTTGGTCTTCAAAACAGCTCCTTTTGAAAAATATTTTATAAACTCTGTCGTAGTCACTTTCTCAAGCGTTATTACCACTGCAGTCACCACCATCCTTGCTTCTTTTGCTTTTTCCCGGCTAAAATTCCCTGGACGCGAAATCATTTTCTCATTTTTACTAAGCATGATGATGGTCCCGTTTGAAATGCTGATTATTACAAACTATCAGACTATTATCAAGGTAGGGCTCAATGACACACGTTTGGCCTTGATTATTCCCTTCACCAGCAGCATTTTTTATATGTATATCCTTCGTAACTTTTTCCAGACAATTCCTGACGGATTATACTGGTCTGCGCGTGTAGACGGCTGCACGAATTGGCGTTATTTGTGGAAGGTGATGGTACCCATTGCCAAGCCATCGCTTGTTACAATTATTCTTCTTAATGGCCTGGCTTCCTGGAACAGTTTCATGTGGCCATTACTGGTCATCAAATCAGACCCTCAAAGAACTTTGCCTTTTGGCCTCTACACCTTTACAACTGAGGTAGGCGCAAACAATGAATTGCTATTAGCTGCATCGACCATCGTTGTTTTGCCCATGGTTATCCTCTTCCTTTTCTCCAGAAAACAAATCGTCAACGGTGTCGCAAGGGGCGGAATTAAAGGTTAACTCATTCAACAAAAAAGGCTGTGCATTTCTGCACAGTCTTTTTATAGTTGGTCTTATTGTGATTACTGGCCTTTGAGGGCGGCGTTTGAAACGGTGATAGCCTCGGTCCAGGCATCATCCACTGTCATATCACCAAGCGCTGCCTTCTCAATGGCGGCCTTCAGCGCGTCACGCACCACATTTGCGCCTTCCACAGCGGGCAGGGAACCTGCGATATCCAGGTTGGCTTCCACTGCCTGCAGGGCCTGTGCTGCCAGGGTGTCCTGGGCGATGAATGCTTGATATTCTTCATTATCTTTGGTCCAGCTGTAGGGCGCCAGGGCCACGACAGCCTCGGTCCAGCCTGCGTTCACTTCAGGTGAGATGAAGTACTTCACAAACTCATAGGCGGCCTGCGCGCGCATATCATCCTTATAGTAGAACACGATGGGACCGCGGTTCCAGGAGGGGACCCAGGTCTGCGCGGGGACGGGCGCCATGCCAAACTGGAACGAGTCATCGGCGGGCTTGATGTAGGGATAACCGGCTGATGAGCCGATGTAGCCTGCAACGAGGCCCGAGTTAAAGTCTTCAGAGAAGTAGTTTCCAGAGGGTTTGACCAGGAAGTAGCCCTTCTTGACC
>JAAZEI010000103.1 GCA_012512355.1 Clostridiales bacterium
CAATTCCTTCATCATTATTTGTGTCATTGATGGTGATGGAGCTGTCAACATCCAGGGATATCCCCAAATCTTTGTTTTCAAAGGCCGCTGATCTGGTTTTCACCTCATCCAGACGTTTTGTATGAAACTCTTCTCCGGTGGCCGAATTTTGCAAATCCAGCGCATCACCTGACAGCTGATAGGTCATTTCCATGTAATTGCCATTGTTGAAAGCAAACAGAAGACTGGACGCAACCGGCAGGTAAAGGCCTGAAGATATCTCCCTGCCGTCTGTATAAGCGGCGTGAAAGCTGCTGTCCTCTTCAAAGGTAAAAACAAACGAACCGTTCTCATCTTTTCCCTCCCACTGACCGGCAAGGCCGGAGGGCAGGTGATAGGGCTTCCAGGTGAATGTCAACGCGTCATTTGTACCCTCACTTAGGGTGAGGATATTTGAGTCAAGACGATAGAGGAAGCTGGTTGGCGTGGTTGACGTCCCGTCGCTTTGAAGCAAAGTCAATGTGTCAGCATCCACCGTGTACGTACCGGTATCTGTATCAGGATGTATCCCCTTGGCAGCCGCTGTATCATCCATGGTAAAGATAAAGGCGCCATCCTTGCCAAGCATCATTGCGTATTGACCATCCTGGGGCGAGGTTACCCATTGCCCTGCGGGGATGCCTTCGGACATTGCTGATAGCCCGCTTGCAAAAAGTGCCAGAACCGCCACGATTGCCACGATCTTTTTGTGTTTAAACATATTTGTACGTTTCCCTTCATTATCCGTGTTTTTTATATCCTGTGCAGTAGTTTTACCTTGATTTCTTAACTATAGGTTATAGACGTCCGCCTCTGGTATAGAGGTGGCTTGCCCGCTTATTTAAAGCGTCCGGAAAACCGCGTGTAAGATAAGGTTTCCATGAACGGGGCTTTCACAGCACCAGCTGCATCCTGCTGTGTCAGCAGGGTGCAAGGGAGGGTCGGTTTAGTTAAGACAGCTATAAATATGATCAATTTTTTGGACTGTTTCATTCTGACGGTCATTGGTGCAGCATATATCAAAATATCAACCGTGATTTATATTTTCTCTCACAGTGATTTGCTTGCTGAATGTAAACAGTGCCTTCAAGCACCACACCTTGTCGGGATGTCAGCAGGTGAAGCTGCCTTGCTGATGGCTGATGCCGTTTGCAGTTTAGTCAGAAAACATGAGGGATGATTTTCGCCATAACTTTGTCTGTTTGTTTGTCGGGCAGCATAGATGTGAGTTGTTGAGTTAGCTACGATCCAACATGCGGCAGGGTAAAAATACCCTGGTCTTGAATCCTGTTATAACATATAGAATTTATACCCATCGCAATTGTTATTAGACACAATTGTAAGGTTTATCTAATTTTAGGAATATCTGCTAACATCTTAGTCTTTGTTCCGGGAGCTCTTCGCGTTTGACTATTCCGGTTCTTCCGCTGTACTCAATATCATTGAAAATCTGCTGCTTTATTTGATTTACTCCCTGTTAGACTAATGGACTTTGTATTCCAACAGCCAGCTGACAGGACCCGAAGCTTGAGCAATATTAATTTTTCTGCAATTCATGTATAATAAAAATATAAGGTCAGTCGAGCGCAGCGTATTTCAAGGCCATAATGGCCCGCCCCAAAGAACAAAGGCAAATGAACTGATGGATTAAAACAAGGCAGCTTGACTGCCGCCTGATAATGACAGGAGAATCCCATGGCAATTCCCATCCTGATGTCAAAACTGCATAAACCGCCTCTGCCCGCTGGCATGATCACAAGAGGGGAAACGCTCAAAGACAGCGAGGATGCCCAGGTCATCCTGGTGTCCGCGCAGGCCGGTTCAGGCAAGACGACAACCCTGTCCGCCTGGCTGTCGCGGCAGGATAGGCCTGCCTGCTGGTATTCCCTGGACGACTGGGACAACGACCCCTTGCAGTTCTTCGCTTATCTGTCAGAGGGGCTCAAGGCGGTTGATCAGAATCTGTCTCAAACGCTGAAGGGATTGCTGGACGCCTATGCGTCCATTGGCTTTGAGGGGTTTTCAAAGGCGCTTATCTATCAGCTGCATACTGTTGAAACTCCCTTCATCCTGGCACTGGATGATAATCATGTCATCCGCTGCCAGCAGATCCATCAGATGCTCAGGACTTTGCTTGAGCATTTCCCGCCGCAGATGCAGCTGGTCATCATCACCCGGGAGGACCCTCCCTTGCCGCTGGCCAAATTGCGGGCCGGCAAGAGATTGATTGAACTGAGGATATCAGATCTCAGGTTCACGCAAGATGAAGTAAAAGCGTTTTTTAAAAAACATCTATCTGTCCCTCTGGCGCAGGAACAGCTGCGCCAGCTCACCCTGAGAACGGAAGGCTGGGCCGCGGGCCTTGCGATAGCGGCGCTCTGGATGCAGGGGCTTGATGATGTGGATAGCTTTATTGAGGCATTCACCGGCAATCACTATTATGTGATGGACTACCTGATGGAGGAGGTACTTGAGCACCAGCCCCCGCAGATCAAGGATTTCCTGCTGAGGACATCCATTCTTGATTCTTTCTCGGGCAGGCTTTGCGACGCTCTGCTGCAGCTTGAACCCGGCACAAGCGAAGCCATCATCGGGACGCTTGTCAAAACGAACAGTTTTATCATTCCCCTTGACCCCGCCCGCGAGTGGTACCGCTATCACCACCTGTTTGGAGACCTGCTCACACAGCGCCTGATGCATCAGACGGCCTGCGAGCCGGCGGCGCTGCATCACCGGGCGGGGCTCTGGTACAAGGCTGAGGGTCAGTGGCAGCAGGCCATTCATCACCTGCTGCTGGCCAACACACCGGCGGAAGCGGCGGCGCTGATTGAGTGCAGGTGGGCCCAGATGGACATGCAGCTGCAATCCGCTTCCTGGTTTGATATGGCAAAGCGGCTGCCCACCTATATCCTTGAAAAAAGCCCGGTTCTGCTGATGGGTTATGGCTGGGCACTGCTTGACATGGGCGAGGCGGAGGCCTGCCGGGAATGGTTTGAGAAGGCTTTAAGGGCATACGGCCGGTATCAGGCAGGCGAAGGATCGGACGGTGTGATGATAGCCGACAGGGCCCAATTTGATCTTCTGCCCGCCACCATCAGCTCAGCCTATGCCTACATCGCCGCCGCGACAGGTGACGCGGAGGGAACTCTCCGGCACGCGCAGGAGGCGCTGTCAAAGCTGCCGAAAGACCAATATTTTAAGCGCAGCATTGTGGGAACGCTTCTGGCGATCGCTAACTGGGAAAAAGGTGACTTGCAGGAAGCACAATCCCTCATCAAAGAGTCCATCAAAGGGATCAAAATAGCGTCAAAGCCCTTCGTAGAAAATTCCTACTACATGGTCCTGGGGGAGCTGTATATACAGCAGGGCGCCCTGGACCAGGCCCAAGCCTTGCTTGAACAGACCATCTCACACCTGATCCTGGAAAATACAGACGTCATTTTATTGCCCACCTTGTACCTGGGCCTGGCTAAAATTGCTTTTCTTCAGCGCGACAGCAAAAAAGCCTACGCCCTGCTGGAACAAAGCAAGACGCAGGGGCAGCAGTACGCGCTGATGGACTGGAGATACAAATATTTCTTGCTTCTTGCCCGGGTGTATTGCAGCGAGGGCCTGTACGATCTGGCGCGCGGCAGCATTCGGGAAAGCAAGGCGCACTACTATCTCAACCCGATTCCTGAAGATATCAAAATCCAGGACGTGGAAAAGCAAATAGAAGCCATGGCGGTGCGGCATCCGGCCAAACAGCCAATGACGGTGATTGATGAAAAGAATCCCATGATGAAAAAAGAGCGCGCCAACCAGTCCTTGCCGGAGCCGCTGACGGCAAGAGAGCTTGAAGTGCTGACACTCCTCGTATCGGGGCTATCCAATCAGGAGATCGCAAACACGCTGTTTTTGGCCTTGAGCACAGTCAAAGGCTACAATCATGCCATCTTTCAAAAGCTGGGGGTCAGCCGCCAGACACAGGCCATCCTGGCAGCCAAAGGGCTCGGCCTGGCCTAGGATGGTACCCGCTCAGCACTCTCCAGGGGGCAGGCTGCCCCAAAGGTTTTGAACGTCGCTTGAGCTTCCTGTCAGGTGCTCATAGAAAGCAGCAGAAAATGAAAGCAGTTGTATACGAAAAAAGCAATTTACCCGACCATCTTGTTTTCCGTGATGTTGAAAAACCTACGCCAGCTGACAATGAGGTGCTGGTCAGGATTCATGCTGCCTCAGTTAATTCGGCTGACAGCCGCGCCATCAAAATGGGGCTCATCCCGAGGCGGAAAATATTGGGTGCTGATATCGCGGGACAGGTAGAGGCGGTCGGGAAAAACATCCGCCGCTTTTCAGTCGGAGACTTGGTGCTGGGTGATATTTCCGCTTTTGGTATGGGCGGATTCGCGCAGTATGTGGCCGTACCTGAAAGCCCGCTGGTGCTCAAACCAGCCGGCCTGTCATTCCAGACCGCTGCGGCACTTCCCATGGCGGCGGTGACCGCCCTGCAGGGGCTGCGAAATTTGGGCCGCATCAAGCCCGGGGACAAGGTGTTGATTTACGGCGCCGGCGGCGGTGTGGGCCCCTTTGCGGTGCAGCTGGCCAAATACTTTGCAGCCCAGGTGACCGCCGTATGCGGTGAGAAAAACGCGGAGATCATCAAATCTCTGGGTGCGGATCATGTCATCAACTATCATCGCTGTGACGTCGCCAAAAGCGGCCAGCGCTATGACCTCATCCTGGCGGTCAACGGAAGCCGCTCTCTGTTCACCTATCGGCGTTTGCTGACGAGCAGGGGCATTTGCGTGGTGGTCGGCGGCTCGCTCAAACAAATCATCAAAGCCATGGCGCTGGGCAAACTCCTGTCAATCGGCAATAAAAAGCTGCGCTCTTTGCATGCAAAACCAAATGCGTATGATTTGGCTTTTGTCATCGGACTTGCTGAGGAGGGAAAGCTCAGAGCCGTGATCGACCGGGTGTATCCGCTTGCCAGGACAGCGGAAGCCCTGCGATACCAGAGCGAAGGCCATGCGCTGGGCAAAATCATCATCGAGGTGGTATAAAGCCGGGCGGCTGTCGTTTGGCGTCGGGAGCATCGCCATCAAACCTGAACTCAACTTACAGGTCAATAGAACCTGGTGACCCTACTTTGACGCAGACCAAAACCCTACCTTTATCAAGCACAAGACCCTACTTTAGGATGTGCACAGCCCTCTTGCCTCAGCCTATGCTTGTCACAAACAAGCGCGAAAGCGAGGAGGGAATTTTAATGGACATCAAGAATCAAACAACTAAGGAAAAACTCGGTGGAAAACTGCCCATGATCCTGTCAAAATTGTGGGTGTTCTTAAGCCTCAACTATATCCTGTCCGATCTGCTCAGCAACATGGAGGCGTCAGTTCTCAGAGGACTGCTGGAAGGCAATATCGGAGGCATCCCCATGACGCAGGGCTTCCTGCTGCTGGCCGGGCTCTCGCTGGAAATCCCCTTTATGATGGTGGTGCTTTCAGCCATCCTGCCTTATAAGACCAACCGCTTCCTCAACATCGGGGCCGCGATCCTCATGATTCTCTACCAGGCGGCGTCGTTTTTTATCGGGTCAGACACCACGCTGCACTACATCTTTTTCTCCGCGGTGGAGATCCTTGGGAATATCGTAATCCTGCTGCTGGCGGCCAGATGGAGGAGGTGACGATGTGTGCTGTATGAGATTATCATCCGCGG
>JAAZEI010000104.1 GCA_012512355.1 Clostridiales bacterium
AACCCTTGACCTGCGGTTTACGAAACCGCTGCTCTGCCATCTGAGCTACATTGGCAAGTCGAACAAATCAACAAAAACTAATATATCATACGCTGTTAGTATCGTCAATCACAGCAGACTTTTTCTGAATAGACATTAGACAGATATCATCTCTTTTGATTGTTTTGAGGTGTATTAAAACATAGGTTAGTGCTGATCAAAATAATATTGATTATCGATTCCTTTGGTTTATCCAATCCAACACAGAAATATCTTTTAGAGATTTCGCTCTGATTGTTGCCTGCAAAGATGAACTTGCAGAGCCTACACCCAGCACCAGCATGCCTGCGCTTATGGCAGCCTCTAAACCAGACTGCGCATCTTCAATAACCAGGCACTCTTCAGGCGTTTTGTTTAATAGATGTGCAGCAAGCAAAAATACCTCAGGGTCAGGTTTGCTTTTGGTTATATTGTTGCCATCAGCAATTGCATCAAAATAGTCTGTCAATTCAATCTGTTCGAGTATGGCTGGTGTATTTTTACTGGAAGAACCAATGGCAATCTTAATACCAGCAGCTTTTAAAGCCTCGATAGTTTTCTTAGCGCCCGGCAACATATCCTTTGGCTGGAGAGTATGAATTAACTTGACATATATTTCATTTTTCTTTTTTGCAAGCATCTTTTTCTCTTCCAGGGTATATTCTTTGACTGCATGGCTCAAAACAATATCCAAGCTATCCATTCGGCTAACGCCGCGGAGCGCTTCATTTATTTCTCTGTTGAATACTATGCCTTCATCCTTAGCCATTTGTTTCCAAGCTAAATAATGGTATTCATCAGTCGATACCAATACACCATCCAGGTCAAAGATAACAGCACTTATCACTTTACTCCTCCCTCATCTTATCGAGAAGTTTGCTCAAATTTTGCATATATTGCGTATAGTGAATTTCCCCATCTAACAAATACATGTCTTCATCTATCTTTAAATTGTCTTTACTATTTGCATCATAAACAGCATCGCATTTCATTACCAGTAGCACGATGGCAGCATCACCAAACTTTTTACTTTTGCTGAAAGGCTGATCAAACTTAATGGATGTGCTGCGCTTCATTACCGCTTCTTGTGAAACGCTTTTTATATCAGCGTAGAAACGGATAGAAGGCTTTATTATTTCACTGCGCTGATCAAAAAATTGATAACTCAAAATCATCTCATCATCATTTATGGTTACACCTATTAAGCCTACAACATATTTGTTGTCTGCAACAATCGGATAATATATCGTCCCTTTCTGCCCCAGATCAATAGGGGTCAGCATTTGAGCTGAAGGTTCTTCTGAATAGATTATTTCATGCAGCGGAATGCCCAAAGTACAGAAATTTACCGCAAATCGTTTTTTCGAAGCATTGTAGCTGCGTTCAGCGACGATTTCACCACATCGTCTGCATAACTTAACTTGTTGACCGGGCTTCCACAATTGCGCTGCAATGCTGACCCTCCATCTGCCGGGCCAATGTTTAAGCGCTGGAAACTCCCTCTGTTCCTTTAATTGGCAATGCCTGCAATCTCTTTCCTGTATTCCAATTTGACCGCAAGTAGCTTTGCAAATAGTTATCCATTTTGCAAAGGCATGATTTCTCGGTTTTGCTTCGCTTTCTTCTATGAACTGGCACATAGTACAAGCTCTGCTTCTTGTGCCGCCTTTCTCACAATCGAGGTATGTGTAATTACCCCATGGTCCATATTTATGATGGATTATCGAAATATTTAATACTTCTTTATTTCCGCAGTTTTTACAGATATGCTCTTTTTGACCTTCTTGGGTACAAGTTGCAGGCGACAGCACAACGAACCCAGAATACGCATGAGCTGCTTTTGCTGTCTCCCTTGTTTCTGAAAAGCCGCAAATATTGCATACTCTCTCTTGCTGCCCTGGTTTTATACAAGTTGCAGCTTCAGTTTGAACCCATGCAGAATATTTGTGGCCAACCTTTTCACTCTCTCTTAGTTCCTGTTTTGGACAATATTTACAGGTTCTTTCCTGCTGACCAACTTCTGCGCAAGTAGCAGCATGAACGGTTGTCCATGCCTGAAATACGTGGTTTCTAGGGGGTACATCCACAGTTTCCTGACGAGAACAATATGAGCA
>JAAZEI010000105.1 GCA_012512355.1 Clostridiales bacterium
CACTGGTG
The DNA here is from genome assembly GCA_012512355.1 of Clostridiales bacterium. Lineage (GTDB taxonomy): Bacteria > Bacillota > Clostridia > Christensenellales > Aristaeellaceae > UBA1038. The sequence goes on from JAAZEI010000105.1 coordinate 9, forward strand.
CAGGAAGCAGTGAAGGCAGCAGAACTCAGGCTTGGCAGCAGCGGCCGTGTGCTGCTGAGGAAATCGGGCACCGAGCCGGTGCTGCGTGTGATGGCAGAAGCTGAGGACGCGGGGCAATGCGAGGCAGCGGTTGACAGCATCATTGAAGCCATTGGATTGAGCCGCCATATGGAGGAGGAAAAATCGGCATGATAGAGATCAATCAGCTCTATTCTCTGGATAAAACAATAGCAGCCCTATTATTCTACGCAAAGACTTATCCCTGGGAAGTGCTGGGGGAGCTTTCGAATTATATTGTCAGCCTGGGACCGCAGCTTGACCCTTCCTTGTTTGAACAGAGGGGAGAGGATATCTGGGTGGCCAGAGATGCCGTGATAGCTCCCACGGCATATTTGTCGGGCCCGCTGATAATCGACATGGGGGCGGAGGTACGCCATTGCGCTTTCATCCGCGGCAGTGTAATCGTGGGGAAGGGGGCTGTCGTGGGAAACTCTACAGAGCTTAAAAATTCCCTGCTTTTTGATCTGGTTCAGGTTCCCCACTACAATTATGTGGGCGATTCGGTGCTGGGTTATAAGGCTCACTTTGGGGCAGGTGTTATCACATCCAATGTCAAAGGAGACAAAAGCCTCGTGGTGGTCAAGGCAGAAGGCCAGCTTTTTCCCACCGGCCGTAAAAAAGTGGGCGCCATGGCGGGGGATTATGCCGAAGTAGGCTGCAATAGCGTGCTGAATCCGGGTACCATTATTGGCAGGCATGGCCGCATCTATCCGCTGTGCAGCGTGCGAGGGTTTGTGCCTGAAAACCACTTGTTAAAAAGCGACGGGACCTGCACTGTTTGTCTTTAAAAAATTGATTCATGCTAACAAAGACGCTATGGTCTGTTTGCTTTAACTTCTTTGAGAACCTGAAGACGTATTTTATGGGAAGGGAAACTGAGGAATACTTCCATCTGGAATCAAGTGGATTTAGTCATGCCAATGTATGCATGAATGCTATGATGCAATGGCTGTTTTCTGGCTTTGGATTGTATCATCCAGTCGGCGCTGGTCTTGACTATCTCTTTGACTTCGACAAAATGATCAATCATGGAAGGAAACCAAATGACAACCATTGAGCTGATTGATGTATTGCAAACGCTGGCGAAATTAAATTACCATGGCGCGCCATTCTTGTTTTGTTATGGCATCACATGGGGTATCTGCGGTTTTTTGTGGGATAAGCAGCCTGATAAGGTGGCTGCTTATGCTACTTTATTTCAAGGTTTGGTGGCTTTGCCTTTTGCGCTGGGAATCTCATATTTGATCGGGTCTTTTTCCCAAAGACCAGGAGGGGAGATCATCACTCGTCTCTCCGTGCTGATCGCCATGAGCCAGCTGCTGGTACTGCCGATATTGATTGTGTTTCATATTAAAAAACAATATACAATGATACCGTTTATTTTTAGTATTGTGTCTTCTATTCATTTTATTGCATATACTTGGCTTTATCAGACATTCTTTTATATTTTAATGTCATGTGCTATTTCCATTGGGGCTGCGGTAATTTATTACATCACACTCCAGGAGAATAGGAGCCACCCTGACGCAAGCTCTGCTTCAAAAGTTTGTTTTCTGACAAGTGCTGCGATGTTAATCACAGCTATGGGGTTGCTTGTGATTCATTAAGCATAAGCGCTGAGATATGATGAAGAGTCAAAAAAATCGAACAGGAGCTATGAATAGATTTTGTGCGAAAATAAAATGTCTGCAAATGAAGTCTTCCCTATCTGTCTTTTGCATCATCAATCTGAGAGGCAAATTTAACTCTGTTACAATCTGTCACAGAGGCAATGATCTTGTTAAACCAGATGGTGGGATGATTTAATCAGCCAGCGGGGAACGATGAGCACTCTGATTGACTAAATTGCGTTATAATAACAAAAACACTCAAGGAGGGCTTATACTGTGGATGAACAAGCCACCAATGAAAAAATCCTGTCCGGTCGCAATTTTATGCGCGCACGCTGGAGCGATGAGGAAATCATATCTGATCAGATGAAGCAGCTGCCCCAGCCGCCGCTGGTCAAAGCGCCTATGGGCGGGGAGAGGATGAGCTTGCCGAGAGATTTCAAAAGGCTCCCCTTTACGCAGGACATCCTGCAGGTGCTGACAGCGCGAAAAAGCAGCCGGGTTTACACGCATGAGCCTGTTGCCCTTCTGGCATTTTCCTTCCTCCTCTGGGCGCAGCAGGGCATCAAAAGCGTGCGGGGGAAGAGTTATGCCACCCTGCGCACTGTCGCCTGCGGCGGCGCGCGCCACGAATTTGAACTGTATATCGCTGTGATGAATGTGGAAGGTTTGAAGCCCGGGCTGTATCACTACCTCCCCATGACGCATGAGCTGGAACTGCTGGGTGAGGCTGAGGCAGCACAGCTTGGGGCCATGGCGGGCAGTGCCCTGGCTGATCAGCCCTGGTGCGCCAGAGGGGCAGCTGTGTTTTTCTACAGTGTGGTGCCCTACCGCGCGGAGTGGCGCTACAGCAGCAATGCCCACCGTGTGGCACTGATTGATGCAGGGCACATCACACAGAACCTTTATGTCGCCTGCAGCGCTCTGAACAAGGTGGGGACCTGTGCCATTGCAGCTCTTGATGGCGAAGCCTGTGACGCGATGTTTGGTCTGGACGGGCAGGAGGAGTTTATTTTCTACGCCGCCGCGCTGGGCAGCATTTCTCCCAATGATCAGGAAAAAGAAGACCTGTTCTACGCCTTTTTAAAGGACGAAGAAGAGGATTAACAGGCGCAGCGGCGAATTGATACCATTTATTGATAAAGCTTTTGAGCATACCAAGAAAGGATAGAATGATGCTGACAGAAAAAATAATGAAACACGCTATGCAGCAGTATATAAATGGGTTTAATTCAAAAGATTCTAAATTATTAACCTCTCTCTTTTCAGATACTGCCACGATTGAGGACCCTGTTGGCGGGGAAAACATTGTAAAAGGGAAAGAGGCCATCACCATGTTTTATGGGCGAGCAGTCGAGATGGTCGACAGGCTTGAATTGGCAGCCCCCATTCGCGGCTCATATGGCAATTACGCCGCGATGGCTTTTAATATTTTCATGACTTCAGGGGGGAAGAATATCCAAATTGGTGTCATCGATGTGATGACCTTTGATGACACCGGCAAAATTACTGAGATGAAGGCCTACCATGGCCCTGGGGATATGATAGAAGGTTGACCGATATCACCAGGCTAAGGAGTATCCCCAATCAATGACAGTGATTGATTTAATTCTGTTAATCGTTCTTGTATTTCAGCTATCACTTTGATGAAAAACGCATCACTTTTTCCGCTCGGGTCATCCAGTGCCCAGTCATCCCGATATGTGCAGGGTAAATAAGGGCATTCAACATCACAGCCCATGGTGATGACAGCATCAAGGGCAGGAAGTTTACCCAACAGTTTGGGGCTTTGGGATTCTTCCATATCAATATGATAAATTTGCTTCATGAGCCTGACCGCGTCTTGATTGATGCGGTCTTTTATTTCCGTGCCGGCTGAATAGCTAGCAAAGGTATCAGCAAAAAAGTGTTTTCCCAGCGCCTCGGCTATTTGACTTCGGCAGGAATTGTGAACACATATAAAGGCTACTTTGGGTTTTTTCATGAACTTACTCTTTCTAAGAAGTCATAGCCTGCGGACAGCTCTCAGTGCGGTTGTTTTTGATCTTGTCTGTCCTCTTCATCAAACCAACCCTTTGTGCTGTTGGCGATCTTCACCAGGGTGAGCATCACCGGCACTTCGACCAACACCCCCACGATGGTGGCCAGGGCGACGGGGCTGCGGGCGCCAAAGAGGGAGATGGCCACCGCCACAGAGAGCTCAAAGAAGTTGGAGGCCCCGATCATTCCTGCCGGCGCCGCGATGTCGTGTGTTAATTTGAGGGCTTTGGCGGCGAAATAGGCGATAAAGAAAATCAGGAAGGTCTGGATGGTGAGCGGGACGGCGATGAGCAGGATGTGCAGGGGGTTTTCTAGGATGACCTTTCCCTGGAAAGAGAAAATAATGACCAGCGTGAGCAGCAGGCCCGCGACGGTGATGTGGTTCCACTTGGGCAAAAACACATCCCTGAAATAGGCTTCCCCCTTGCGCCTGATGATTTGGGTTCTGGTTATAATGCCGCCCGTCAGCGGAATCACCACAAAGAGGACCACGGACAGAATCAGCGTATCCCAGGGAATTTGAACACCCCCCAACCCCCAGCAGAAAGACCACAATGGGGGTAAAGGCGACCAGGATGATGAGGTCGTTGGTGGCAACCTGCACCACGGTGTAGGCAGGGCTGCCCCGTGTGAGGTGGCTCCACACGAACACCATGGCGGTGCAGGGGGCCGCGCCAAGCAGGATGGCGCCTGCCAGATAGCTTTTGGCGAGATCCGCCGAAATCAAGCTTTTGAACACGACAAAGAAGAAAAACCAGGCGATGCCAAACATCGTGAAAGGCTTGATGAGCCAGTTGGTTATCCAGGTAACATACAGCCCTTTGGGGTTCTTGCCAACATCTTTGATGCTTTGAAAATCCACCTTCAGCATCATGGGGTAGATCATCAGCCAAATCAGGATGGCGATGGGGATGGATACTTTGGCATACTCAAAACGCCCCAGGAAGGCCGGAATGCCGGGCAGGTACTGACCAATGAGGATGCCCGCTGCCATGCACAGGAGCACCCACAGGGTCAGGTACTGTTCAAAAAAGCCAATGCCGCTTTGTTTATTTTTCATGATGCAGCCTCTGTATAGTTTTGCCGGAGAAAAAGGTCAATATGCTTGTCCTGTGATTGCTTCACAGTTGCTGTAGAAGGTTTGCTGTTAGGAGTTTTCGAGTGCCTGAAGGGTCTATTGCTATCCTATCCATCGATTTGGAAGTAAAACCAGGACAACGCATTATTTGACTTTTCCACTCAACTATTTTATCATTTTAATCAGAGGATCGGTTTCATGGGAAGCTTAGCATGTTTACTATACGGGTATATTCACATGAGATAAAGATATCGCAGCCTCAAAAACAATTCACTGACAGACAGCACGGACAAAAAATACTCACCAGCCACGACAGCTTCAATGATCACCACGACTTTGCAACTTAATACTTAGCAGGAGAAGTTTACTATGGATGAGAGAGATCGTAAAAAAGGAGTAGGCCAAAGCCCGATGTTAAAAAACGGCTTAGGAGATCCTATCCCCAGCAGAAATCAGCACAAAGGGATTAACCCTCATATCACAACCGCGGCAGGTGCGCCCGTGAGCGACAACCAGGATTCGCTGACCGCAGGCAAGCGAGGGCCTCTTGCACTTGAGGATGTATGGTTCCTTGAAAAGATGGCCCACTTTGACCGGGAAGTCATCCCGGAGCGGCGCATGCACGCCAAGGGCTCAGGCGCTTTTGGCACCTTTACTGTGACTCACGATATTACAAAATACACCAAGGCAAAGATATTTTCTGAGATTGGCAAAAAAACAGACATGCTGGCCCGCTTTTCAACCGTTGCCGGTGAGCGGGGCGCAGCGGACGCCGAGAGGGATATCCGCGGCTTCGCGCTGAAGTTCTACACTGAAGAGGGCAATTGGGATTTGGCGGGCAACAACACCCCAGTGTTCTTCTTTCGCGATCCGCTGAAGTTTATCGATCTCAACCATGCCGTCAAAAGAGACCCCAGGACCAACATGAGAAGCCCCAACACGAACTGGGATTTCTGGTCCTCTCTGCCAGAAGCGCTGCTGCAGGTGACCATCATCATGGGCGACAGAGGGCTGCCTTCATCCTATCGCCATATGCATGGCTTTAGCTCCCATGCCTTTAGCTTGATTAACGCTGACAACCAAAGGGTCTGGGTCAAATTCCACTTCAGGTCACAGCAGGGAATCAAAAACCTGACAGACCAGGAGTCGGTGATTGTTGTGGGCCAGGACAGGGAATCCCACCAGCGGGATCTGTATCAGGCGATTGAACAAAAGATGTACCCCAAATGGACCATGTACATCCAGGTGATGACGCAGGAACAGGCAGACGCCATGGAGAACAACCCCTTTGACCTGACCAAAATGTGGCTGAAA
>JAAZEI010000106.1 GCA_012512355.1 Clostridiales bacterium
GCATTATGTGCAGGACAAGGGTAAGCTTGTCATCGGCTATACCGTCTATGAACCCATGAACTATACCGATGAAAAGGGTATATTCACAGGGTTTGATACCGAACTTGCCATGGCAGTGAGCAAAGAATTGGGAGTGGTCCCCGAATTTGTGGAAATCAATTGGGAGACCAAAGAAATTGAGCTGGCTGCCAAATCCATCGATTGTATTTGGAATGGTCTGACCATCTCAGATGAGCGCAAAGCCAATATGGAGATAACCGATGCCTACCTGCAAAATGCTCAGGTGGTCGTTATGAAAGCTGGAAGTGAATACATCGATACCTCGTCCCTCCTGGGGAAAACAGTTGTAGCGGAAGCCGGCAGTGCAGGGGAGACAACTGTCAAAGAAGATGACAACCTCATGCAGGCTGAGTATATCGCCAAAGAAGTACAGACCGCTTGTCTGATGGAAGTTGCCGCCGGCACAGCAGATGCAGCGGTGCTTGATCTCACCTTGGCCAAAGCCATGATTGGGGATGGTACAGATTATGCCAACCTGGTTATTGTTGACAGTTTGGCAGTGGAAGAGTACGGTGTGGCATTTCGCAAAGGGAGTGACTTGGCAGAGGCTGTCAACGAGACTTTTGTGACGCTTAAGCAAAATGGAACCTTGGACGAACTTGCAGAAAAATATGGTCTGAACTTGGCGCTATAATTAAAAATAAACGGCATGATGCAGGGGCAGTTTAGTCTGTCCCTGCATCATGTATGAGTGCTTTTGTGAAGTAAGGGAAAAAATGACAGGATTGCAATCAATTATTTTAAGGCTCATTAACAGTTTCGGACTTAATGTTCGGCTGTTTTTCATGACCCTCCTGTTTTCATTGCCTCTGGGTCTGTTTATCGCTTTTGGTTCGATGAGTCGCTTTAAACCTGTCGCCTGGCTGACGAAAACCATAGTATGGATTATTCGTGGCACACCGCTGATGCTGCAGGTTCTCATTATTTATTTTGCGCCGGGCTTGCTCAATCTGGGATCACCCTGGGGTTCGGGGGCGTCGGCACGCTTTACAGCAGCAACTTTTGCCTTTGTCATCAATTATGCCTGCTATTTTTCCGAAATTTATCGGGGTGGTATCCAGGGCATTCCTGTAGGTCAGACAGAAGCCGGGCAGGTGCTGGGTATGACAAAATTGCAGATATTCTTTCGTGTCACTCTCCTGCAGGTTATCAAGCGCATCTTGCCATCAATGGCCAATGAAATCATCACGCTGGTGAAAGACACCTCCCTGGCTCGTATTATCTCTATTAAAGAAATCATCATGATGGCGCAGGAATACACAGCCAGAGGACTCATTTGGCCGCTTTTTTCAACCGGGTTATTCTTCCTTGCTTTTGTTGGGGTGCTGACGTTGCTTTTTAACCACCTTGAGAAAAAGCTTGAATATTTCAAGGCTTGAGGAGAAAAAATGCCGATACTTCAGGTCGAAAACATATATAAAGAGTTTGGAAAGCTGGAGGTCTTAAAAGGCATTAGCTTTTCATTGGATAAAGGCAAGACGCTGGCTATTATTGGCTCTTCGGGTTCTGGCAAAACAACTCTGCTTCGCTGTCTGAACTTACTGGAACGGCCTGATCAGGGCATTATTTGCGTGAATCATGAAATTATTTTTGATGCGGAGGATAAAGCGGTTCAGCGTGAAGCGCAGATCCGCAAAAACCGCCTTAATTTTGGCTTGGTATTTCAATCTTTTAACTTATTTGCTCAGTACACAGTGCTCAAAAACATAACACTGGCCAGTGAGCTGTTGGCGATGGGTGAAAAAAACAGGGGGAAAAGCAGCGCCGTCCACCAGAGGATTAAAGAAGAAGCTTATGAGCTCTTGGCGCAGATGGGGCTGTCTGACAAAGCAGATGCATATCCGCACATGCTATCAGGGGGTCAGCAGCAGCGGGTTGCCATTGCCCGAGCGCTGGCATTAAAGCCCCAGATTCTATGCTTTGATGAACCTACTTCAGCTTTGGACCCTGAACTGACAGGTGAAGTGCTCAGGGTCGTGCGCGAGCTGGCTGATAAGAAGACTACCATGCTGATCGTTACCCACGAGATGGCTTTTGCGCGCGACGTGGCGGACCATGTTATCTTCATGGATGAGGGCTTGATTGTGGAAGAAGGCACACCCGCGCAAGTCATCACCAGTCCAAGGGAAGAAAGAACCAGACAATTCCTTTCCCGTTTTTCGAATGAACCATAAAAAATAGTCTAATTATCTCAAAGCTGGATTATCCCTTCCTAGAATGATAATATTGAAGTGACAATATGACATTCGAAAGGAGGGTTTTTTGAAAAACGATTTGACCATAGGCATCCTCGCACATGTAGATGCAGGTAAAACGACGCTGTCAGAAGCTCTTCTATTTTGCGGCGGCGCTTTGCAGTATCTGGGTCGTGTTGATCATCAGGATGCCTTTCTTGATACAGACAGTCTCGAGCGCAAAAGAGGCATCACGATTTTTTCAAAACAGGCACTGCTTAGCTACAAAGGGCTTGATATCACTTTGATGGATACGCCGGGACATATTGATTTTTCCTCTGAAATGGAAAAGGTGCTTTCAGTTCTTGATTATGCGATTCTGATCATCAATGGCAGCGACGGCATCCAGGGACACAGTCTAACGCTTTGGCAGCTGCTCCAGCGGTATGAAATTCCCACATTTATATTTATCAACAAAATGGATTTACCCCAGACAGATGCGGAAAAGATTATGTCAGTGTTGAGAGAAAGATTTGGCGAGGGTTGTGTCCATTTTGGTAAACGCCCGGATCAGAGACATTATTTTGAAGAGATTGCTGTTTGCAGCGAGGAAGTACTGACTCATTTTCTAAAAAGAGGCACAATAGGCGATGAGGAGATCAGCAATCTTATCGCCAAACGCTTGCTGTTTCCCTGTTATTTTGGCTCTGCTCTTAAATTAAGCGGGGTTGATGAGCTGCTCGACGGCATTTCGAAATTTTCTCAATTACCCCAATATCCTGACGATTTTGGCGCGAGGGTATTTAAAATAGGACGCGATGCCCAAGGTATGCGGCTGAGTTATCTCAAAGTGACGGGCGGCGTGCTCAAAACCAGGGATATCGTGAGGGATGGCCATGATAAAGAAGGATTGATTTCAAAGGTCACACAGATTCGTTTTTACTCCGCAGACAAATATGCAGTGACAGAAGAGGCCGCGGCAGGCAGCATCTGCGCTGTCACAGGCCTCAGCGATAGCTATCCCGGGCAGGCGCTGGGAGCAGAGACGGAGCTGCTCGTGCCGGCTCTCCAGCCGGTGCTGAGCTATCGGATGATAGTGTCTGAAGAAAACGATGCTTTTGATGTGTTTAAGCAGTTAAAGGATATCCGGGAAGAAGACCCGCAGCTGGCGCTTTCCTGGGATAAAAAAAGCCGGGAAATCCATTTGCTGGCAATGGGTGAAGTGCAGCTTGAAGTACTCAGCCATATAATCAAGGAGCGCTTTGGGCTGGTAGTCAGTTTCGATGCCGGCCGTATACTATATAAAGAGACGATTGCATATCCGGTGATTGGCATGGGGCACTTCGAACCGCTGAAGCACTATGCTGAAGTCCACTTCAGATTGGAGCCCTTGCCGCGCGGCAGCGGCCTACACTATGACAGCAGCTGTTCAGAGGATATCTTGCCGCGCAATGATCAGAATTTTATATTAAATCAGCTGACACAGCAGGTGCATGCCGGTGTTTTAACGGGCTCGCCGCTGACGGACCTGAGAATCACACTGCTTACAGGACGTGCACATCCCAAACACACAGTTGGGGGTGACTTCCGGGAGGCTGCTTTTCGGGCATTGCGCCAGGGGCTCATGCAGGCGAAGAATATATTGCTGGAGCCTTGGTACCGCTTTAGCCTGGAGCTGCCCGCTCCTTCCCTTGGCCGGGCGATGACAGACTTTTCAAGGGTGAGTGAGGATATTTTAATTCAATCCAATGACGGACAATATGCCCGGCTGCAGGGAAGCGCTCCTGTCGCGTTTATGCGCGATTACTTGAAGGAGATTACTGCCTATACACACGGCTTGGGCAGGCTCAGCTGCGCGTTCATGGGATTTGCCGCCTGCAGCAACCCGCAGGAAGTGATTGCCGATCTGGGGTATAACCCGGAACAGGACATATCAAACCCGGCTGATTCAGTCTTTTGCAAACAAGGAGCCAGCGTATTGGTCAAGTGGCACCAGGCACAAAACTTTATGCATGTGGATACCAGTGCTTATTTCAAAGATACAAAGAAAAAAGCCGGAAGACCAGCATCTGAAAAGAATAAAAAAAGTGCGTCCCAGAGTTTGGACGACGAGTTGAAGGTTATTTTTGAAAGAACCTATGGACCCGTCAAACGCCGGGGCTTTGAGCCGGTTAAGAAAAAAATACAGCAGAACTTCGACCGGTCTGAGAATGTTATCAAAGCACCAATTTATGAAAAGCCTGATTATTTGTTAGTGGATGGCTATAATATCATCCATGCCTGGGAAGAACTTCGACAGCTTTCATCAGACAACATGGATGCTGCAAGACAGCTGCTGATGGATAGACTCAGCAACTATCGGGGAATGATCGACCGCGAGATCATTTTGGTCTTTGATGCCTATCGTGTGCCAAGCGGTGTTGAGAACGTTACGCTTTATCATAACATTCATATTGTTTATACCAAAGAGGCTGAGACAGCGGATGCTTATATAGAGAAGGTAAGCTACGAAATCGGTAAAAAACACCGGGTATCGGTAGCTACTGCTGATGGGGTGATTCAGCTCATCGCACTGTGTCATGGCGCACTTCGCATTTCACCCGATATGCTCAAAGAGGAGATAGCGGCAAGTGAAGCCCAAATGCAGGCAATCCTTGATAAAAACTATCAAAAAGCATCGAGCCGCATTGTATTTCCTGAAGAGAAGTCAATAGAATCCTAAAGTGATGCGCAGTCTTCCTTTTTTGGTTTCACCCAATATATTCAGAAGCTTTATCCTGCCCTTTCCTCGAACGGAGATGATGGCATTTTGCACTGCAATTTTTGAAATGTTTAGGCATTGCTGATGATCTAGCTGAACTAAACCCGATGAGATGAGTTCGCAGGCATCATTTCTCGAAAGATGAAAAGCAGCTGCGATTAAAGCGTCAAGCCGAAGCGAAGCGAGGGTGATTTGTTTTTCTGTGATGCTGCCAGTCACACTGGGGAGACTGGTCAGTTGAATCTTCTCCACGGACACACCGATGCGACCCAACTTTACAATCCTGTCCGCTATATAATCTGCCATGGGAAGCATACATACAAGGCAGGCACGGCCAGGTTCTATCAGGATATCTCCCAGGACCTCCCGTGAAAGACCCAGGGCCAGGATCGCACCTAAAACATCCTGATGCCGTACTGCATCGTGCTGACGAAAGCTCAGCTGAAGCGCTGCCAGCACATCACTCTGAGCATAAACACCCCAATGGGGATGCAGGAAAACAGCGAGTTTTCTCTCGGATTCATCAAATCCTCCATCAAGTATCAAATGAATATCCTGACGTGAGGCATAAGACTCAAGGAGCTGTGCAGCTTCGCTTGGCGTGATAAACTTGCTGTGCGCCATGCCTGTCTTTTGTGCCTTCCTCTGCACGTCCTCCATTCGGGCCAACAGCTGTTCTCTGTCCTGTGTGTTCATACATACCTGCTTAAATCTGATTAAATTTTTTTGCTGACTTAGAGTGTATCATGTGGCAGTGTCATATCTCAATTTTCATTAAGTATAAAACAGCCGCGGCTTCCTGAAACAATAAAAAGCCGCGGCTGTCAATTGGATGTTATGGATGTGTTTTACCAAATTTTCGTTGGAAGAATTTAACTGTCTCTACAATAGGAATCATGAGAACCGCTATGAGGATTGAAATGCCAAATTCAGGGAACCCGACACGCGTGAACCCAAAAGCATCCCGAAGGAAGGGAACAAAAATAACTGCAATGGTCAGCAGCACGGAGACAAGCGCTGCGATATAAAGATAATTGTTGCCAGTTTTCAGGCGGAAGATAGATTTTCTCTGGGAGCGCATGTTGATAGAGTGAAAGACTTCAGCCATGCTCATGGTGAGAAATGCCATGGTGATGCCATGCTCAGAGGTCACAAATTCCCATTTCCCAACTTCCAGATAGTGCCCAATTAGGTAGGCGCCAAGCGTCAGCACAGCCACCAGGATGCCCTGATAGATTGTATCTACGCCAAGTCCTCCTGCGAAAATCCCTTCATCCTTGGATCTTGGCTCGCGCTGCATGATGTTGTCATCTGGTGCTTCAAAGCCCAGCGCCAAAGCGGGGAAAGTATCTGTAATCACATTAATCCACAGCAGATGAACAGGGCGCAGGATGGTGAACCCAAGAATGGTGGCTGTGAATATCGCTATCACTTCAGACAGGTTACTGGATAATAAAAATTGAATGGCCTTGCGAATGTTGTCATATATTCTTCTGCCTTCTTCTATAGCGTAGACGATGGTCGCAAAGTTATCATCCGCCAGTACCATATCCGCCACATTTTTTGTTACATCAGTGCCTGTGATGCCCATCCCCACCCCAATGTCAGCTTTCTTGATAGAAGGCGCATCATTAACACCGTCTCCCGTCATGGCGGTTACGTAGTTGTGGTTTTCCCAGGCGTTTACAATGCGCACCTTGTGCTCGGGCTGAACGCGGGCATACACGGAGTAGTTTGCAATTGTTTCTTTTAGCTCGGCATCAGAAATCTTATCCAGATCTGCGCCTGTGATGGCCTCCTCGCTGGAGCGAATCATACTCAGATCTTTTGCGATTGCCACCGCAGTGTCCTGATGGTCTCCTGTGATCATGATGGGGCGTATGCCGGCTGATTTGCACTGCTCAATGGCATCAATAACTTCCGGCCGTACAGGGTCAAGCAGTCCGACAAGACCTATAAAGGTCAGATCGGTTTCGAGTGTTTCGGGCTTCTGGTCGGCGGGCATACTTTGCCAATCCTTGAAAGCCGCGCCTAAAACACGCAGAGCGCGGTTAGCCATCTCAGTATTTTTAGAAATAAACTCGCGTCGCTTCGCATCGGTCAGTGTTCGCGCAGTTTGTCCATCCCAATAAGTGCTGCACTTTCTGAGCAGTTCATCAGGAGCACCTTTTGTAAATTGGCGAATACTATTCTCCGGAGTTTTTACAAGAGTGCTCATCAATTTTCTGATTGAATCAAAGGGAGCCTCCCCAACTCGGGGCATCCGCGAGACCAAATCAGGTTTAGGGAGACCCAGGCTGGCTGAGTAAGCGACCAGCGCATTTTCCGTAGGTTCACCAACTGCCGCGCCATCTTCCCATACAGAGTCGGAGGAAAGCGCCATGGCCGTCGCCAGAAGCTTTTCATCACCCGTTGCTTTGTCCACGACCGTCATTTTATTCTGCGTGAGTGTACCTGTTTTATCTGTGCAGATAATCTGCGTAGAACCCAGGGTCTCCACAGCCGTTAAACGCCGAATGATGGCATTGCGCTTACTCATATTGGTGACGCCCACAGAGAGCACAATCGTGACAACCGTCGCCAGCCCTTCCGGGATAGCCGCAACCGCCAGGGAGACTGCAATCATGAAGGTGTCAAGTACCGCTTTGAGATGAAAGTCCTGATTTCTCACCAGGCTGAAAACAAAAATGAACACAGAAATGGCCAGCACCACATAGGTAAGCACCCGGCTTAATTGTGCCAGCTTAATCTGCAGAGGTGTCTTACCCTCTACAGTTTGTGTGATAGCATCAGCTATTTTCCCCATTTGGGTTTGCATACCTGTCGCAACCACAACAGCGCGGCCGCGGCCATATACCACCGTGGATCCCATGTAACACATGTTTTTGCGGTCCCCCAGGGACACATTGTCCTCTGCGGAAAAGAGCGCCTCTGTTTGTTTGTATACAGGGACCGATTCTCCCGTGAGTGATGCTTCCTCTATTTGAAGGCTGGCATTTTCTATAATCCTGCAGTCTGCCGAGACAGCCGTACCCGCTTCCATCAAAACAATATCGCCTACTACCAGATCAGTGGATGGAACCTCCAAGATATGGCCTTCGCGCAAGACGGTTGATGTGGCAGCGCTCATGGTCTGCAGTGCTTCAATGGCTTTATCCGCCTTATTTTCTTGATATACACCCAATATGGCGTTTAGCAAAACGACCGCCAGAATAATAATGACATCTGTCATTCGCTCACCGCCTATCAGGCTGGTGATACCTGAAACTACAGCCGCCGCCATCAGGATAATGAGCATAGGATCTTTGAGCTGTAGGAGGAAACGCTGAAGAAGCGTAGCCTTTGCTGCCTCTTCAATTTGGTTTTTTCCATTTTCCTGCAGACGTTTTTTTGCTTCTTGTGCGCTTAAGCCATGGACAGAGCTGTCAACTTCCTGCAGGACATCCTCGACGGACTGAAGGTAATGGTTCATGGTTGTCTCCTTTGACATCATAGGATTGCGATCGTTTCAGTCGAGAAAAATTAGCACCGGTTAAAATTCCTGACCATAATATGTACCCGTTTTATAAAGATGTCACAACACAAGGTCCTCAATCTATGATCTGCTTAGGATTAAATTAAAAATGGCTGAAAAAAAAAGAAACCTCCTTGGTATAACTGCAACCATGGTTTGCTCAAAGAGATTATCTGAACAGATATTCTATCCTCAAAAAAGTGAGTTTTATCTCAATGACCCTGGCTTGTTTGTTTTCGGTGCAAGCCGTTTGATAAAAAGCTTGTCAATGGGCTTCACACTGTGTTAGTATTACCTTTGTGACAACGGGCGGTCCTCTGCGAGCTTTCGCTGCGCATGAACGTCTATGATGGAAGGAGGAAACCCCATGAGTGAATTGATTCGTTCTATTGAAGTAGCTCAGCTGCGTACCGACAGACCTGAGTTTGGCGTTGGTGA
>JAAZEI010000107.1 GCA_012512355.1 Clostridiales bacterium
ACGCAGCGGATGACAAGGCACCTGAATCAACTGTCGGGGCAGCACCCGGCGAAGATTCAGAAAAACCATCTTCAGACGCAGCTGACATCGCATCTCAATATGAAGCTGGTGTGTCACCTGAGGTTGCAGAGTATATCGCACCCGATGTAGCAGCCAGGATGACACCTGAAAATACTGCATCCTCTGCTTCAGACTCACAAGAAACAGAACAGACAGAAACCCAAAGCCCGCAAGAAGAACCACAAAGTGAAGCTGCTGCGAAGCCAGAAGACGAGCAAAAAGACGAGGCCCCCAAGGCAGAGCCTTCCTTTATGGATCAAGTTGCCGCCAGCATGACCCGCATCAGAAGCGGTCAAACACTGACGGGTAAAGTTGTTCAGATAAGCGATGACGAAGTATGCGTCAACATCGGCTACAAATCCGATGGTCTCATCAAGCTCGCCGATCTGGTCGATGAAAACCTTGAACTGGGTGATGATATCGAAGTCGAAATCATTAAAGTAAATGATGGTGAAGGCAACGTCATTCTCTCACAGCGTAATATTGTTAACCGCAAGCTGTGGGAAGAAATCAAAGCAAAGTATGAAGCGGGCGAGTTTGTGGATGCCGTAGGCAAAGAAGCAGTTAAAGGCGGCCTGCTGGCCAACATTGACGGCGTACGTGCCTTTATTCCTGCCTCTCATCTGTCACAGCGCTATGTCGAAAAGATCAGCCAATTTGTAGGACAGCCCATGAAGCTAAAAATCATCGAGATTGATGATGCCAAAAAGCGTGTTGTCGCCAGCCGCAAAGAGGTTATCGCAGCGGAAAACGCTGCCAAAAAAGAAGAACTCTGGAGCAAGCTGGAAGCAGGCACTGTCGTCAAAGGCATTGTTCGGCGCTTTGCTACCTTTGGTGCTTTTGTTGACCTGGGTGGCATTGATGGCCTCATTCATATCACAGACCTATCCTGGAACCGTTCTGCACAGCCGCAGGATGTTCTTAAAACGGGTGAAGAAATTGATGTCAAAATCCTTTCTCTGGACCCTGAGCGTGAGCGCATCCAATTGGGCTACAAACAGCTGCAGCCCCGTCCTTGGGATAATGTAGTTGAAAAATATCCTGTAGGTGCAATCATGACCCGGAAGGTCGTGCGCGTACGTCCCTTTGGTGCTTTCGTTGAGATGGAACCCGGTGTAGATGGCCTGGTACATATCAGCCAAGTCGCCATGACCCGCGTCAACAAAGTTGAAGATGTTGTGAACCCCGGCCAGGAAGTCAATGTCAAAATATTGTCTGTTGACCCCGAAGCCAAACGTATCAGCCTGTCTATCCGTGAGGCCATGGAAGAAACCATTTTCGAAGCACCGCAGTCTATTCCGGGTGAGCACGACGAACTTAGTTTCAACGAAGCCGCCTATGAAAACGAGAATATGCCCGACACCGATGTAGCTGCCGCTTTCAGACGTGCAGCAGAGGCTGTCTCTGACCGCGGAGAAGAGGTCTCCGAAGCAGTGCAGGAAGCTACGCAGCAGCCTGAAGAAGCTGATCAAAAGCAGCAAGAGCCTGTTCAAGAACAAGAAGCTGATCAACAGCAAGAAGAACCAGTACAGCAGTCTGAAGAAGCTGATCAGCAGCAGGAAGAACCTGTGCAAGAGCAGGAAAAACCTGTACAGCAGCCTGAAGCGGAGGATACTCCTGAGAAAAAGGGAGTTCCACAGCCCCCTGAGCCTTATCAGCCTGCTGAAAATGCAGAAGGATCTGAGAAGATTGAAGAAGGCGAAATGGAAATCGCAGAAGCTGCTCCCAGTCCTATCGAAGGTGATGATTAAGCTTTTTCCGAGTCAAAGGTGCTGCGCAATCGCGCAGCACCTTTTTTATTTCCTGAACACGCAATTATGAATTAACCATAGAAGGACCCTATCCCCCAGGCTTCATCAGAATCGTCTTATCTCAATACAATATGTTATATCGATTGAAACCACTTAATCTTCTGAGCACCCGAGTTTTGTCCCGAACGATAAAATTCGATGCCAGGACACATTAATTCGCTTTATACTAAAAAGAATTAACTTGATACATTCAATATGTTTGCTGATATCTTGTTCTGCATTTAAATTTCACATAAAAATGAGTCAAAAATCAGTACTTTAAACCATTCAGGCGAACAGAGGGGCCCATGGTGGTG
>JAAZEI010000108.1 GCA_012512355.1 Clostridiales bacterium
CCGGAACTTCGCCTAAATATTTTAAAATACCTTCTTTTGATAAACCGCGGCTGATCCATTCAAAATAACGCACTGCGTCAAGCGGCGGCAAAGTGCAGAATATCGGCAGCCCGCCACGACGACGAACCAATTCTACGGTTTGTTTCAAGCTCTCTGAGAATTGCGCCAGCGTTGTGTTGGGCAAGTGCTCACGGTTCGGCTGCGCTGCAACCTCCTCCCAATTAAAATCACAATCATTTCCGCCATATTCAATTAACACAAGGGTATTGTCCAAAGGCTCTTCCTGTAGCCTCAGTGCCTCCAAGCCTTCAGGCGCTGTGCGCCCCATGAGAGAATTATTGATGATGGGAATGTTAAAGGCTTCGCCGATTAATCTGGCGGCGCTTTTTTTTAATATAACATACCGCCCCCTTATTTCATCAAAAACGATTCCCTTAAAAATTGAATCTCCCCAAAATTGAATTGACCCTATTTTCAATCGCTCATACCTCTCAATTTATTCAGACGTTTATTCTTTTACAAGATTTCTGGCAGCCTCAAAATCAGCTGGGCCAATATGACAGTATCCTTGCGGATTCTTCACCAAATAATCCTGATGGTACTCCTCTGCCGGCCAATAAGAAGTCAGAGGCTCAATCTCTACTTCAAATGATTTATGAAGTACTTTTTCAGCTTCTGCTGCTTCACGGATGATGGCCTCATCCTCGTCATCTTCCCAATAGACGCCTGTTTGATACTGACTCCCCACATCGTTGCCCTGGCGATTGCTCACTGTGGGATCAATTGTACTGAAAAACAGACGGAGCAAGTCACGCGTACCGATGACATTTTCATCATAACTCACTTTAACTGTCTCACGGTAGCCTGTATTTCCTCTGATAACTTCCTGGTATGTCGGATTGTCGCCTTGACCATTGGCATATCCGCTTTGAGCATCTTGGACTCCTGTGACCACGGACATCAGCCGTTCCACGCCCCAAAAGCAACCACCTGCGAAATAGATTGTTTTCATATTTTCCCCTCCCGAAATTGTCTTTGAACTACTCTGCGAATTAAGAGTATCTGTAATGGCCTGAGTATCATCTTCAAGTACAGAAGCAGGCAGCGTTTCTGTTTGATTGGCAAAGGCTGACTGGTCCAACATATTGGTATTCCCAAATCCTAAAACTGCGGCAATAGCCAGGCAGCTTAGCAGGATAATAGCAGTGATTTTTTTCAAAGTATCCACCTTCCTAAAAAATTTTCCTAAGAGCTATCAATGCAGAGTCTGCCAAGATGATGTGCTGTATTTTTGTTCTAATTTCCACAGAATACAGCATAACAGTCCTCAAGCAATGCATTACCTTGCTCCTGTAAGTATTATACCCTACCTTGGGCTTGTGATATACTATCATAAAGTAGGAGGTATTATGCCCATCGCTTTTCTAGCTATGATTTCCGCAGGTGTTCTTCTGATTGACCAAATCAGTAAATTTTTTTTAAAAGATACCAACCTGCTCCTCATCCCAGGGTTTATTAAATTAACCGGTACAACAAATACAGGGATAGCTTTTGGCGCTTTATCAGACACTGTCTGGCTTTTGCCCCTGCTTACTGGTCTAGTTACGATGTCTATCATTCTTTTCATTGTTAAAACCAAGCCGCAGGGTCTCATGGCGATTGGTCTTGCCCTCATTGTGGGCGGAGCGCTGGGAAACCTGATTGATCGGCTGATATATGGTTCTGTCATTGATTTTATTGAATTGCTGTTTATTCATTTTGCTATTTTCAACGCTGCTGATATTGCCATTACAGTAGGCTGTATATTGTGCTTCATCGCTATTTTGTTTTTGAAAGAGGAAGCTCATGTCTGAAATTCGAGTGTGGGGAACAGGCGAACGATTGGATAAGTTGCTTTCCGGTGAGGGCATCAGTCGTTCGCGCGCTGCCGCTCTTATCAAACGGGGCCAGGCTAGCATTAATGGTAAAGTGGTGATTCAACCTTCATTTTGTCCTAAAGACATCGATGAAGTGGTATTACTAATCCAAAAAACTGAGAATACAGAGTTAAAAGGGGAAAATATCCCAATTACAATTCTTTTTGAAGATAACTCCCTTGCAGTGGTGGTCAAGCCTTATGGGATGGTGGTTCACCCGGCTGCAGGGAATGAATCAGGCACACTGGTCAACGCTTTATTATATCAGTTGGATAACTTATCCGGCATCGGGGGAGAGCGCAGGCCCGGTATTGTCCACCGCCTTGACAAGGATACGAGCGGTTTGCTGATGATTGCCAAAGATGATCAGGCGCATGCCGAACTTTCCCGGCAATTGGCAGAACGAGAAATTCAGAAACATTACTTAGCACTCGTTGCAGGCCAGATGAATGGACAGGAAGGCAGTATCGATAGGCCGCTTGGACGCAGCCTCAAGGACAGAAAAAAAATTGCCATCAGACCGGATGGCCGGGAGGCATTAACTAAATGGAAGCTGTTAGCGCAGCACAATGACCGAGCGCTGCTGGATATCCAGCTTATCACCGGCCGCACGCATCAAATCCGTGTGCATATGGCCAGCATCGGGCATCCTGTCCTGGGCGATCCTCTTTATGCAATGCGGGGTACACCCAAAGCCGCACGCATGATGCTGCATGCCTGGAAACTTGCATTTCTGCACCCCAAAACAGGAAAACCGCTTCAATTTACGGCCGAACCTGATGAGGGTTTTGGTCTTGATAGATTAAGTATACTTCCTGAAAACCAGTAGACGATTTGCACTCAAATTAAATATTAAATAAATTGAGAGTCATTTACCAACCAGCCAACAGTGTGAATTCTCATTTAAAAATATCAACATGATCAGCAACTCGTTTTTAATCTTTAGGTGCCGGCTTTATATCCAATAAATCAGAAATCGTTACCATTTCATATCCCTGCGCCTGAAATTTGGGCAGAATGACCTTCAGGGCTAGCAAGTCTTTTTTGCGGCCGTGCAAAAGAATAATGCTGCCATTTTGCGTCTTTCTAAGTATTTCCCTGGCATCCGTGGAATCAACATCCCACAGGGCAACATGTTCATATCCTGCCTCATGAATGGCCTTGGCAAACGAGCTTTTGGTACCCCGGTAACGCCCGGCGCCATAGGGATAACGAACCGTGTTCATTTCATGGCGATAGCCAAGCGTCTTCTCGAGGCGGTCTTCCATGTTGTTGAGCTGGGCTAAGATACTTGAACGGCTTGCCTCGTCCAAATTTTTATGTGTATTGGAATGATTTCCAAGCTCATGGCCTTCATCAAGCGCTCGCTGCCAATTATCTTTATCTCTTGGGAAAATATTGATGCCAATAGGATAGAGCGTCAGTTTACAGTCATATTCCGCAGCGACATCCAGGAATTCGTCGAGAAGATCAGGCTCGAACCAGTCGTCAATGGTGATGGCAATTCGCTTGTCATCCCGGCTGCCGGAAGTATATTGGGTGATGTAGCTTGGTCTTTCTTCTCCATGGACGTGAATCACCAATAAACAGCACAAGAGGCTGATAGCTAACAGTCTTCGCAAATTAATCATCCTCCTTCATTTGATTTAGTATAGATAAATCAGTTTATGCTGTCAATGCTCCTTCTCAGCCCAATATCATACGGTCAGGGATATCTTCTTCCTTGCCCTTAGCTTTCTCAAAGAGTCGCAGCAAATCTTCCACCGTCAGTTTGCGCTTTTCATCACCCGAAACATCCACAGCTATACTGCCCCCTGACATCATAATCAGCCGGTTGCCATAACGGATGGCATCGCGCATGTTGTGGGTCACCATCATGGTGGTGAGTCCCTCTTCTCTGATAATGTAGTCGCTGATATCCAGCACTTTTTTTGCAGTTCGAGGATCGAGCGCCGCGGTGTGTTCATCCAGCAGCAAAAGCTTGGGGTTTTTCAGTGTAGCCATCAGCAATGTCAGCGCTTGACGCTGTCCGCCCGAAAGCAACCCGACTTTTGAAGTCAGCCTATCTTCCAGTCCCAGATCCAGGGACTTTAGCAGGTGCCGATACTCAATGCGCTCTTTAGAGGTCACGCCCCAGGAGAGCCCACGGTGCTGCCCTCTGCGCTTAGCCAGCGCCAAATTCTCTTCGATGTTCATATCTCCGCAGGTTCCCCGCATCGGGTCTTGAAAAACTCTTCCGAGATACTTTGCCCGCTTGTATTCCTGCATACGGGTAACATCTATGCTGTCCAAATTGATGCTTCCGCTGTCTGGCGGGTATACACCGGCTACGCAATTGAGCAAAGTGGATTTCCCCGCACCATTACCGCCGATCACTGTTACAAAATCTCCCACACCGAGGCTTAAACTGACATTTTCAAGGGCCATGCGTTCATTCACTGTACCCTTATTAAATACCTTATAAAGATTTGTGACCTGCAGCATCTTACTGGCCCCCCGACAAACTGCGTCGCTTGCCTTGTGCAAATTTCTTGATGTTTGGCAAAGAGAGCGCCATGATAACCGTAATGGCCGTAAACAGTTTGAGATCATCAGCCGGCATGCCCAGTCTTAAAACCGAGGCGATGATAATGCGATAAATAATAGCGCCAAATACCATGCTGGTTAAGCGGATAAAATAACTGCGCTTACCAAACAGAACTTCACCAATAAATAAAGATGCAAGGCCTATAACAATCGCCCCTGTGCCCATCTGCAAATCTGCATAGTTTTGAGATTGCCCAATCATAGCCCCTGACATGGCAATCAGACCATTTGACAGCATCATGCCCAAAATAATCGTTGTATCAGTATTGATGCCCTGCGCACGAACCATGTCAGCGTTGTTGCCCGTCGCTCGGATGGCGCTGCCTATCTCAGTGCCAAAAAACCAGTAAAGCAAAGCAATAATACCCGCGCAAACGAGCACTCCCACTACAATAACCGAGGAACCTTTATCAAGGTTAAACATGTCGCTGACAGGAGTAAAAATAGTCGGCATGCGCAGAAGTGAAATATTGGCCCTGCCCATCACCCGCAGGTTGATTGAGAAAAGTGCCGTCATGGTGAGGATGCCCGACAACAGGGATGGTATTTTAAATTTTGTATGCAAAATACCATTGCATAAACCAGCGGCCATACCGCAGGTGATGGCCAGAAGCAAACCATATATCGGACTTCTCCCACTTGAAATCATTTTGGCGGCAACCGCAGCACCCAGCGTGATGGAACCCTCTGCTGTCATATCTGCCATACCAAGCACTGAGTAGGTAATATAAACCCCAATGGTCATCACTGCCCAAAGCAGACCTAGTGAAATGGCCCCAATGATGATTTCCTGCATGATAGCTCCTAACTTGGCACAAGTGACAGGGCGGCCAAAGCTCTGTGGCTTTGGCCGCCTCTGCAAAAAACCAAAATACTATTTGACGAATTCTAAAAGATCATCGGGAATCTCAAGACCAAGCGCTTCAACACTCTCTTTGTTAATGGCATAGTTAAAGTTCGCCTGCGCCTCAATGGGCATCGTGGAAATGTCTTCACCATTTAACACTTTGATGGCCATGAGCCCTGTTTGATAACCCAAAGTGTAATAATTGATACCCAATGTTGCAGTACCCCCTGCAAAGACCATGCCCTCTTCGCCGCAGATAACGGGAATCTTTTTGGCGAGAGTGATCTCAGCTACAATCGGAATGGAAGAGGCTACCACATTATCGGTGGGGATATACAGGGCATCACACTCACCCACCAGAGACTGGACTGCTTGCTGAACATCGTTTGAGTTGGTGACTTTCACCTCTATCCACTGCATACCCAAGCCCTTAATTGCCGCCTTGGCAAGATCAGCTTGTAGCACTGAGTTATCTTCGCTGCCCGTATAGAGAAGGCCAACAGTTTTCGCTTCCGGGGCAAGTTTTTTTAACAAAGCGATTTGATCGGCTACGGGGTTCATGTCAGTCGTTCCCGATACATTGTAGCCGGGCTCTTCATTTGATTTGGCCAGCCGCGCGACTACAAAATCGGTGATGGCTGTTGCCAAAATCGGTATGCTCTCTGTCTTTCCGGCCATGGTCTGCGCAGCGGGTGTTGCAATGGCTAAAACCAGGTCTGCCTTTTGGGCAATAAAGCTGTCAGCAATGGAAGCTAAGATATCGCTGCTCGCCTGCGCGTTTTGCGCATCAATGCGGATAGTTTTGCCGTCTTCATAGCCATTGTCCCTCAAAGCATCAACAAAACCCTGATTGGCTGCATCCAATGCCTCGTGAGGCGCGTATTGCACGATACCAATCAATGGCAAATCATTTGCAGCCAGGCTGTAGGTTGGAATAATCAGCTTCAGCAGCAGTAAAGCTGCAAGTAACAAAATCTTTTTTTTCATTAGTGTGGTCTCCTTTTCATTTTATCGGCTTTTACACAAAACGCCCCCTGCCAATGCAAAGGGCGGAATAACCCGCGGTACCACCTTAATTCGCTGTCAGGAGACAGCCTCACGGACAATTAAATGTCCGGCCCTGTAACGGAGGCATCCGGCACAGCCTACTCTGGTTTCGGCCTGCGGCTCCCGGGATGTACTCAAAGTCCTTACCCTTCCTCCTTGCACCACACGGAGGCTCTCTTTGAGGGTGAAAAGACTTTTACCTGTTCCCAATCATCACCTGTTGCATGTATTTTAATGCGCATATGTTTTGTATACAATGCAATTTTAGGTTGAAAATGCGACAATTCATAAGTTTTTGAACAAAAAACAATGAATGTACATTCATTTTGCAACAATCTTCATCTAATCATCGAAAGTTACCCAGTTTGTTCTTACATTTCTTTCTCTGCTTCTTTTACCATCTCCAGCAGAGCTTGTTTGAAATTACTCATCACCAAAGCGCCATCACTTGATTGCTCACAAGCAATGTCTATATACAGTTTTAACAGCGGTTCTGTACCGGAAGGCCTGATAATCACCTGCACTCCGCCTTTAAGCTTAAATAACAGCACATTGCTTTTTGGTAAGCCTGTATCGTCATAATAATAATCTATCTTTTCAAGCACTTCGATATCAGCGATTTGACTTAGGCCTCTGAAATATTCCAGCATGCTGCCAATAACTTTTTCGCCCTTCGCGCCTTCAAACCTGATGCTTTCCTGCGCTGAAACATAGCAGCCATATCGCTCTTCCATGGCTTGGTAGGCATCCATTAAGGTCATCCCTTTGTCTTTGTAATAGGATGCCATCTCACAAATCATCATGGACGCGCCTATGGCGTCCTTTTCACGAATATAGGGGCCTATGAGATAGCCAATGCTTTCTTCAAAAGCAAATATGAACCGATCTGCCTCATTGTCACGGTCGAGTTTATTGATGACTTCACCGATATATTTAAAGCCAGTCAAAACATTATAGAGTTTAACATTGTAGGCTTTGGCAATCTGTTCTGCCATGGGAGTCGTGACAATAGTTTTAATCGCAACGGGATTTTGAGGCAGCGTTTCATTTGCCTTTAATCCTTCACAGATAAAATGCAGCAAAAGAACGCCAACCTGATTACCGCTTAGTAATTTAGCACCTTCCTCCGTACGTACACCAATCCCCACACGGTCTGCATCAGGGTCAGTGACAAGACAAATATCAGCTTCCAGTTCCTGCATCAAAGCCATTGCCATATCCATGGTCTGGGGAAGTTCGGGATTGGGTTTAGGCGTCGTGGGAAAGTCTCCATCAGGCTGTTCCTGCTCTGGCACTACACTGACACGAATGTTGGGCAGCATTCCGAGTATCTGCCGCACCGGCCTGTTGCCGGTGCCATTGAGGGGAGAATACACAACATGGAGGCTGTGCGGCGGCATTTCAATGCTGTGTTTCATAACAGCTTCCTGAAAAGCCTCCTGAACTTCAGGACCTATCAAGCGGATTTGTCACTGCTCATAAAGATCTTCGTATGCAGGTAATTGTGGTACGAGGTCATCCTGCAGGCTGATCGCATCTTCGATGAGTTTTGCTGTTTCTTCATCGATTTGACAGCCGGTTTTGTCATAAACTTTGTATCCGTTGTATTCTTTTGGATTGTGGGAGGCTGTAATCATGACACCGCCATCACAGCGCAGATAATGTACTGCATAGCTAAGGATGGGTGTTGGAATCAATTCTTCAAAAAGATGAACACGCACACCACAGCTGACCATCGCCGCTGCTGATAGTTTTGCGAATTCCAAAGAATGCTTGCGGCTGTCAAAGCCGATGGCACAGCTTGGCAACTCACTAATACCTTTGAGGTAATGCGCAAGGCCAATGCTTGTTTTGAGAATGGTGTATATATTCATTCGGTTAGTGCCCGCGCCCATTTTCCCGCGCAGGCCACCTGTCCCAAAGCTGAGGTTACGGTAAAAGCGGTCATCAATCTCATCTTGCTGACCGGCTATCCCCTCAAGTTCTGTATGCATCTCCTCGGGTAATTGGGGAAAATGCAGCCACTTCTCATAGTCACTCAACAGCTTAGGCATCATCTAATCTCCTCAATAAAGAAATAAACCAACATGGATTCATATATTATACCACAAACGCACTGAGTCAGGAAAAACACAAAAAGGGTCGATAGTGTCAACTTGTTGTAGGTCAGGAGACAATGTCAAGATGAAAGAGGGAGTCAAGCGCTTGGTAGAGACTGGTTCTTTTACCATCTGTTAAGATGGGCAGAGAAATAAAGGGTAACTTGGCTGTGTTAATCAAACTGCGTTTTGTTTGACTGAAGGTTTTCTTGTTGGAAGCAAAAGGAAGCACTAAGGGAACATATACGTTTTTCGTAGAAGGATATTCAATGATCTGCCCATTGGCTCTCATCACACGCATCTGCGCGATGTTCACCAGGTTTTGCTCTCCCCAGCCCAAAGGACGGCTGCTGAGCCTGTCTGAGAGGATATGGCTCACATGTCCCTCAGCGCTGCACCCCTGTGCGTTAGGTAG